>JAIRXI010000353.1 GCA_031268395.1 Tannerella sp.
CGTTCATCGTTAAGAAAGTCTCCCGCCTTGTGTGCCGCACCCATGCATCGCGTGAGACACCATCCGAACAAAACAGTTATATGCGAGATTAGCGCAAGGCAGGAGCCTTGCTTTTAACACGACGTAGCGGGACGCTACGCCGAGCAGGGGCAGGAAGCAATCCGTGCCCGCTTTGGCGATTGCTTCCTTCGTCGCAATGACGGGTCGTTGTGCACCGTCATTGCAGGATAGAAACGATTTCCCGAAGAGATCTAATTCTCCATGCTCCATTCCAAACTATGTTATACAACATATTTTGAATGTGCGCAATTTTTTAACATGCTGATAATCAATTTATGTCTTATTGCTAAAATTGAAAAATAAAATCAGGCTGTCTTTTTTTTGCGAAAAAAATTCACGGATGTAAAAAAAAAGGCTTACCTTGCGCCCCGAATTAAAAAAATAAACGGATAAACGTACAATAAGAACTTTATTATGACCGATTACAGGACAAATCGTAAGATTGCAACTCTTTCTACCCCCTTCTGTTCACCCATTCGTGAATATAAGTTAACGCGGGGGGGGGCAATTGCCTGTATGACAGTTGTTTAAGCGCACATATCCCGTCCGGAGGCCTTCTGCAAGTGGCAAAGCCTCCCGTTCTTCGGAACATAAATTCAAAAAAAATCCGTTCTTTTTCGCTGTTTTATGTCCCTCTGTATGTTGTGTCCGGCAGGCGCAGCGACAGGCCGCAGGGACGCCAGACCGGTGGAAAACATCACCGTCATCCCCTTTTGAAGTCGGTAATCGACATTTCTCGCACCGCAAGGAGCATCTCCGTATGCCTTCTTCCTTATATATATTCAAACATGGAGACACGGAGGTCACGAAGGGAATCGTACCTCCCTTTCTTTGCGTCTTCCGTGTCTCCGTGTTTCAATGAAGGAAGAAATTGTTTCAATGAAGGAAGAAAGGAAGAAAATCAGGCGGCAAGTGACGGGTGGCTGCCGACAGGCGCCCGGCATCAGGGACCAGATGAAAAACATCTGGGACCAGACTGCCGCTGTCAGGGGCCAGATGAAAATCCATTTCCCGTTTTTGAAAATCATCCGGGACGAGATGACGGCCATCTGGGGCCAGATGGAAATCAATTTCCGGATTTTGACATTCATCTGGACCGTGATGACCGCTGTCTGCTCCAGGATGTTTTTCATCTGGTCCCTGATGTTTTTCATCTGGTCCCTGATGCCGGGCATTTGAGAAGGGAAAACGATAAACAGGGAAGAATGAATAATAAACAGGGAAGAACGAATAACAAATAACGAACTGATAACTAAGCATTACTAATTAAAAATTGAACTGATATGGAAGAATTAACTGGAACTGTAATAAGTGGAACACTGGCCGCGGCCGCCCGCTGGCACGAAGGCATCGACGCTCAGTATACGAATATTAAAAACCTGACGGGCATCCTCAAAGACAAACAGTCGGAATGGTCGGTGCCCCAGCCCATGTATGCCGGTCTGGTTGCGAACAGCGACCACCTGGCCGAACTGATCCCGCTGTGCAAGTCGACCGCCGCCTCGACCGACGACCGAAACCTGCGCAACACCATCCTGAAAGCCACCGTAGCCACCTGTATTCACCAGGTCAAAATGTGGGCCTTCGGGAAATATTACGAGGGTGTGGTTACGAAAGACGACATTCACCGTCTCGGCTTCCTGCTCCCCGGCGAAACCGGCGGACACAAAAGCCGGTCGGGACTGGTCGACATCGTGCCGGAAGCGAAAATCCGCGTCCTGTCGCCCGACGCCATCAAAGTAATCATTGATCAGGCCGCGGCCGAAAATGCGGCGCAGGTCGCTCACGGATGGCCGCAGGGCGTCGAATATGTGTTGATCGTGATCACCTCCGTCGACGACAATAAGGAAATCATCCGGCAGGTCTCGACCACCCTGCACACCAGTTTCGACATGCCCGAAGGCTGTCACGGACATCAGTATGCCGCCAAAGCCTCTTTCCTGAAACACGTCAACGACAGTCCGCGCTTCAGCAACGAGGTGACATTCTCGATGCCGCTTACGACCGGTGACCTGATTGCCGAACTCGACCGCCAGCATCACGAAGATTACGAAAATCAGATCCGCGAAGTCGAACGCCAGCGCCAGGAAATCGAACGCCTGCAGGCCGAACTGAGAAAAAAACAGTGATTCAACTGATTTGATGACCCGCATGATTGGAAAATGTCGGAACGGTGATTCGGTTGATTCGCAGGATACACAGGATTGGAAATGAATATAATTCATTTTAAATCACATGAATCAAACCGGTCACAGTTCCGGAGTATTATATTTTTATAACTTATTTATTATCTTAAATTTCATGAGTAAAAAGAACGTATTTTTTATGGAAAGATGGAAGCGCTGCCGCATACTGTTGTGTGCGCTGTTCTTCCTGAGTGGCTCGCTCGCCGGCTTTGCGCAGGTACGGGTGAGCGGTACGGTGACGGATGCCGGCAACGGCGAACCGGTCATCGGCGCCAACGTGGTGGAAAAAGGCACCACGAACGGGACGAGTACGGACGCGGATGGTAAGTTTATGCTCACCGTCGGTAGCAGTGCGGTTTTGCAGATATCTTATATCGGATACCTGGCGCAGGAAGTGACTGTGGGTAACAGGACCGTGCTGAAAGTGATGCTTGCCGAAGACACGCAGGCGCTGGACGAAGTGGTGGTTGTGGGCTACGGCACGCAGAAGAAATTGAATCTGACCGGTGCGGTAGAGGCGATTTCCAGTAAAGACATTTTGACGACCAAGACGGGAAACATCCAGAATGCACTGTCGGGAAAGCTTGCCGGCGTGAAGAATTATCAGAAGTCTTCCGAACCCGGTAAATACAACAATGAATTTTCCATTCGCGGAATGGGCAATCCCCTGTTTGTGATTGATGGCGTGCCGCGTGAAAACTTCGTGCGCCTGGACATAAACGAAGTGGAATCCATCTCCGTATTGAAAGACGCGTCCGCTGCCATTTACGGAGTACGTGCGGCCAACGGCGTGATTCTGGTAACCACCAAGAAAGGACAGCGGAACACAAAGTTCAAGCTGGACTATTCCGGTTATTACGGCATCAATCAGCTTTTGAAACCGGGCGAGCCGCTGGACGCCGTGGGATGGATGCAGTTGCAGAACGAAAAAACGATGAACGGAGGAGAGGCGATCCTGCCGTATACCAAAGAAATCATGGATGAATACCTTAACGGCACGAGACAGTCGACGGACTGGATGCAGGAGATGAACACCTCCGCACCGCAGACCTATCACAGTGTCAGCGCCAGCGGAGGAAGCGATAAAATCGATTATTATTTCGGTTTCGGTTATAACTGGGAGGGAGGTATCCTGAAGACGGGCGATTTGAACTATCGACGATTCAACCTTCGCTCCAATGTAACGGCCGAACTGGCGCAGGGGCTTAAACTGGAAGTGTTGGCAAACATGATGACCGACCTCAAAAATCAGCCGGGCGCTACACCGGCCACCCGTTATTATACCAACGCCTTTACGCAAATTCCCATAAATCCGTATACTTACGTTGACGACGTTACCGGCAATACCTATTATTTCATGGCGGCAGACGGGATGCACCCTCATATTTATTCCAGTTCCGAGCTGTCGGGCTATCAGAAGACCCAGCAGCGTCTGGTACAGACGAATGTGGCGCTGGAATGGGCCGTTCCGTTTGTGGAAGGACTGAAGGCAAGGGGCATGTACAGTTACGATTATCAGGGAGACGGCAACCGAACTTTTCGCAAGAAATATACGCTGTACGATTATCGTGAAGGTCAATATGTTCCGACGGATGTCAATTCGCCTACCACATTAACACGGTCGAATTATGAATACGTTAATTCGCTGTTGCAGCTTTCCATCTCATACGCCGGGAAGTTCAATGATGTTCATAACGTAAACGCCACGGCTTTATATGAAGAAAGCGACCGCGAAGCAGATAACTTCAGCGCCTCCCGGGAATTTAGCCTGGACGCGCTGGACCAGCTCTTTGCCGGCAATACAACCAATCAGACGGGGAATACCGCAGCCGGCAGTGTATATCACCAGACAAACAAAAGTTTGATCGGTCGAATCGGTTACGATTATGCCTCCAGGTACCTGGCCGAGTTCAGTTTCCGTTATGACGGTTCTTCCCGTTTCGGCGTGGGACATCAGTGGGGATTTTTCCCCTCCGCTTCGGCCGGCTGGAGACTGTCGGAAGAAAAATTTATCAGGGAGAACGAATCGCTTCAGTTTATCAACAACCTGAAATTGCGGGCTTCTTACGGAATCATGGGCGACGAAAATGCATCGAGTTACCAGTTTGTAACGGGATATAACTATCCGTCGGGCGGATATCCGTTCGGCAGTAATTATGTCAATGCGGTCGCTTCGCGCGGAATGGCGAATCCGCTGATTACATGGTCGAAGTCAGCCATTGTGAATATCGGTTTGGACACCGAATTATGGAATGGATTGCTGGGCGCCGCGGTAGATGTTTTCCGCCGCGACCGTTCCGATCTGGTCGCTACCCGTGCAGCCAGTTTGCCGGGACTGGTCGGGGCCAATCTGCCGCAGGAAAAACTGAACAGCGACATGTCGCAGGGTGTTGAATTGACGTTGACTCACCGGAACAAAATCAGTGACTTCCAGTATAACGTGTCCGGAAATATTGCTTTCAGCCGCAATAAAAACAAGCACATTGAATTTACAACGCAAGGCAATTCCTATCTGAACTGGCGCAACAATACAAACGACCGCTGGCAAAACATTTATTGGGGATACGATTATCTCGGACAATATCAATCGTTTGAGGACATCATAAACAGCGGCTTGATACACAGTGGCGGCAGAGGTAATTCGCTGATGTTGCCGGGCGACCTGA
>JAIRXI010000024.1 GCA_031268395.1 Tannerella sp.
ACCGTCAAACCCCTGCCCGGCGGCGGCCTGACGTGGGCAAAAGGCAGCTACCACGCCATTACGGGACGCATCGAAGTGTCCTGGACAGACGCCGGCGGCGCGTTCGCACTCGACGTGACTGTCCCGGCCAATACGGAGGCGACCATCGTGACGCCCTACGACAACAAAACCTACAACGTGGGTTCGGGAAAGCATCATTTCAATGTCAAATACGAAAAAAAATGAAGACATTCATTTTCACACTCCTGTGCCTGGCGTCCATGAACGCATTTGCACAGCCCGAGGGCGAACTGAAGGTGGCAACCTACAACATCCGCTATCTTGCAGGCGACGACGTCACGAAGAATGACGGGGTGAACGCCTGGACAAACCGGAGGGAGCATCTCAAGGCGCTCGTCCTGTATCACGATTTCGATATTTTCGGCGTACAGGAAGCGCAAAGCGAACATCAGAAAGATTTATGCGAACTGCCCGGTTACGGCTGGTATCTGGGGAGGGGCGTGGACGACGGGAAGCATCCGCGACAGCAGGCCAATTCCATTTTTTATAAAAAGGACCGGCTTCAGTTGCTGGAGTCCGGCGATTTCTGGCTGAGCGAAACGCCCGACCAGCCCAGCCTCGGATGGGATGTGGTGAACTGCTGCAACCGTATCTGTTCATGGGTAAGGCTGAAAGACCTCCGCACGCAGAAGGAACTGTATTTTTTCAACGTTCATTTCGACCACCAGGGCGTCGTGGCGCGCCAGGAATCGGGCAAACTGATGGTGCGGAAAATCCGGGAAATTGCCGGAGACCGGCCGGCAATTTGCACCGGCGATTTGAACTCGACCCCCGACAAAGAGCAGATACAAACGCTCGAAACACTGCTCAACGATTCCTATAAAGTCTCGAAGGCGCCGCCATACGGCCCGGAAGGCACATTCAACGGCTTCCGCTTTGACGCCCCGCTTCAACACCGCATCGACTACGTGTTCGTCAGCCGGCAGATTACCGTGTGGAAATATGCCGTCCTGACCGACTCCAAAGACCGGCGCTATCCGTCGGACCACCTGCCGGTCGTCGTTCACCTGACCATTGATGATGACGGGAGCGACTGGAAAACCGCAGCCGACGCGCGCATCGAACAGCACCGCAAGGAAAACGTCCGCATGGTGCTCACGCAAAACGGCAAACCGGTACCGGGCGCGAAAATCAGGATGGAGATGCGGCGGCATGAATTTCTTTTCGGAAGCAACGTCTTCGGCTGGAAACCCGAAGACGAAAATGCCGTCAACGAATACAACCGCCTGTTCGCCGGAATATTCAACTTCGGCACAATGGGATTTTACTGGAAAGAATATGAACCTGAGAATGGCAAGCCTGGCTATGCTTCCTCCGAAAGGATTGCGGCCTGGTGCGCCGCCAACGGAATCCGCGCCAAGGGACATCCGCTCGTATGGAACACCGGCGAACCGGAATGGATAAAGGATTTTTCGGACGAGGCGCTGTTCGAACGCCAGATGAAGCGCGTCACCGACTGCGCGAAGCATTTCCGCGGGACAATCGAAACGTGGGACGTCATCAATGAAGTCGTTGGCTGGGATCGCGAGAAATACTGGGAATATGCGCCCCGCCTCACGGCTTTGGTGGCGAACAAAATCGGCAAGGTCGAATTTTCAAAAGCCAGTTTCGCGGCCGCACGCAAGGGGAATCCGAAAGCTACGCTCCTGATTAACGACTGGATGGCGGATGAACGTTATGCCGAACTCATTGCCCGGCTTACCGGCGACGACGGCAAACCGCTCTACGACGCAATCGGGATTCAAAGCCACATGCACAGCGGAACGTGGAGCAACGACAAAATATGGGAAACGTGCGAACGGTTTGCCGGGTTCGGCCGGCCGATTCACTTCACGGAAGTAACCATTCTCTCCACGCACGAAAAAGCGGACTGGGGAAGCCTGAAAGAAGACATCCTGACCACCGGCGACGGGGAGGAATGGCAGCGCGACGAAGTCGTCCGGTTCTATACCATGCTCTTTTCTCATCCGGCGGTGGAAGCTATTACCTGGTGGGATTTCAGCGACAGGAATGCCTGGCGACATGCCCCGGCCGGTTTACTGCGCAAGGAT
Source organism: Tannerella sp. (assembly GCA_031268395.1). Taxonomy (GTDB): domain Bacteria; phylum Bacteroidota; class Bacteroidia; order Bacteroidales; family Tannerellaceae; genus Tannerella. The sequence continues at coordinate 2,112 of JAIRXI010000024.1, forward strand.
ATGACGCCCAAACCGGCTTACGAGGCTTTGAGGAAACTCATCCGGGAGGAATGGAGTACCCGCGCCACCGTCGAAACCGACCGGTCGGGGAGCGCGAACATCCGGGCTTTCCGTGGCGAATATCTTCTCACGGTGACGTTGCCCGACGGCCGACAGCTCGGACTTTCCCCTGAAGCCGTCGTCGGAAAGAAAGACAACCTGATTGAACTGAAAGTGGAAAATCTTCAATAACAACTACGATGGCGCTGTCTAAAAAGATTTTCTTTCACATTCCGTCCCTGACGGAACGGGTGACATGTGAACTTTGTCCCGTCAGGGGCAAGATGCCGGAAAAAAACGCAATCTCCACACAGACGGCGCAGCCGGGCTGTCGCCTGTGCCTGGATTGCTTCGTACCTCGCAATGACGGAAGTTTTATCCGGGCATGCGCCGAATATCGAATATAACAGTAAATTTAAAAATGAATACTCAATATAGTACCCAAACCAGCCCTCCAGTCGTTGCGGGCAGCGTCCCCCGCCCCGTCATTGCGAGCGAAGCGAAGCAATCCAGGCACAGACTGTATAGCCCGGACGGTTGTCAGGCGGTCGCCTGTACCGGGATTGCTTCGTCCCTCGCAATGACGGGGTTGGCGGGAGGTTTTCAAGCGGATATGCCGCCCTGTCCGTCATTTCCCGCCCCGTCATTGCGAACAGTGTTCCCCCGCCCCGTCATTGCGAGCGAAGCGAAGCAATCCAGGCACAGACTGTGTAGCCCGGACGGTTGTCAGGCGGCCGCCTGTACCGGAATTGCTTCGTCCCTCGCAATGACGGGGCTGACGGGCGGTTTTCA
>JAIRXI010000379.1 GCA_031268395.1 Tannerella sp.
CGAGGGCTTCGAACCAATCGAAGCGAGGGCCTCAAACCGATCGAAGCGAGGGCCTCAAACCGATCGAAGCGAGGGCCTCAAACCGATCGAAGCGGGGGCTTCGATGCATGTCCGACAGGGTGCATTTCAACCTGTCGTGCGCCGTCCTTGCGACGAACGAAGCAATCCCTGTGTGTATCGGCGATTGCTTCCTGCTTCGTTCCTCGCAGTCGCAATGACGGGGCGCGGCGCGCTGTCCTGCAATGACGGCCCGTTGTGCGCCGTCCAAAGAAGGTTTATTGGCGTTGACAAATGGTTAATGATGAAGGAGGAAGGATTTCGCAAGATGACCGTTCGAAATGCGCGCCCGTTCAATCCTTCCTACTTCACCATTCGCCGTTATTACCGGCCTTTCGGCAGTGTCATATCCACTTCTTCCGTCGGGTCGAATTTGTCGGAAGCCATGTACAGCAATACACTTTGCCGGAACTGCCGGGCCACCGGACGATTTTCCAGGTCAGAATCAATGTCCATCGAACAGACCATCAATTTCCCGGCGCCCACTTTACATTCATACAGATAGCCCAACCGCTGATTCGTGACGAAATTATCAATCACCTGCACCAGCGGTTTCATCCGGACGGGCGTGTGATCCAACACCATGGCCCGCGCATGTACCGTCAAATCCCACCATTGCCAGTTTGAATGAGCCTCCGTCGGGAAAGCGGTAAAAACAGGATGTTCAGGATTACACAGGATGCCCATCGTGTGCGGTTTCTGATGCCATTTATGCAGCGGGTTCCAGAACATGGTGGTAAAGCAGCCGGCACGCGACCCCGGCAAATCCCCGGCTTTCGGAAACAGCAGCACCTTCTGTCCGTTTTCCAGCGCTTTTTCGACATCACTTCCCCAGCCGGTAAACACCTGAATATCCGGCGGGACAGCCGTTTCAGCCCTGTCGGGATAAAGCCAGAAATCCCATCTGTTCGCTGCGTTTATTTCCGGCAACTCAATCACCAGCTGCAATTTGGCCGGCGCCGGCAGCCCGTTCAGCGCTGCGGACAGTTTGCCCAGCGGAATCAGTCCTCTTTCTTCAAGACGGACGCTGCCCAGCTTTCCGGACGACAATACTTCGCCCCTGTCGTTGCAGATACGCCAGCGCGCCTGCAACGGTTTCTTTACCTCCGGGCCAAAATACGACAGTTCCGCAACGCCTTCAAACCGTTCACTGCGCGTCCATACCCGCTTCTCCATCCGGAAAAGGGGAACGGACGGGGAACAAAATTCCCTGAATCCTTCCGGGGTAATCAGTCCCTTCGATTTCCAGAATGCATTGATGATCCCGACGGTCGACAGCCCCTGTCCCTGGAAATCATGCAGGTCGAGCAACTGAAAGCCGCCGTATAGCGGAGTACGCAGGGTGGCTTCTATTTCTTCCTTATAAAGTAAGAGGGCGAGTTGCCCGGATGCCTGAACAAAATCCGGCGCCCGGTCAAGAAGCCCCTTTTCGCGCAGGTTGTCTGTGATGCGCTCGCAGTTGAGATTGCGGAGTGCGCCGTTATATTCCGGGAGTTCCGAAATGTCGGGGTAAACGGCCCACTGTCCCATTTCATGCGAGATGACGGGCGCGTCGATTCCTCTGATGGCATCGCGGTAGTCGCTCGACGTTTCGGGCGCATCCGTATTGAATCGCGTGACGGAAATAACGTCGCCGCCGGCCCACTGAATGCCGACCGTCCGCTTGCGGTCAACGCCCCAGGCCGATACGAAGAAGTCGTCGGTACAGTCCGGTTGCCAGGGGTGGGACGTACAGCAGTACAGGTGGCGCGCGTCATGCTTTTTGCCTTCGCCGATCACTTGGCGCGTGAAATCGGTATGGCTGCGTTCGTTGTGGAGCGACAGCAGTCCGAAAGACGGATGATTGCCATACGTGTCCAGTATGTCCGATAATTCCGGATAAGGTGGCGAGGCCATTTCTATCTGAAAAATCATCCCCAGTTCGTCGGCCGCCTGAAAAGCGGCTTCCGGCGGGCACCAGGTATGAAAACGCACATGATTCAGCCCGTACTGCCTGTAGACCTGCAATACGTGCATCCAGGTTTCCCTGTCCATGGCCGGATCGGCCCTGAGCGGAAACTGTCCGCAGTCGAGCGTCCCGCGCAGAAAAAGCGGCTGCCCGTTCAACAGGAACCGGCTGCCTTCGGTCGTCAGTTCCCGGACGCCGAACAGCGTTTTTGTCGTATCCGAACCTTTTCCGGAAACGGTCAGCTCCGCCTCCAGTTCATACAGGAAGGGATTAAATTCGTCCCAGCGGACAGGGTCGGGCACCGGCATTTCGATTTCCGTGTACAGCAGCGTGTCCGACAGTTCGCACGTCACCGTTTTCGTCGCCACCGCGCCGGAGGCTCCCTTTTTGCGGACCGTCAGGGACAGGTTTCCGGTGCGCGGTTCCTTTTCCGCATTTGCTAGGGTGACCTGTACGGTAATCTTTTTCTCCCGGATATTCGGGTGTACCTGCATGTTTTTGATGGCCGTCCGATGGACGGCCTGGAGTTCGATCCGGCCGACAAGGCCGTTCCACCGCGCACCCGAACCGGGAGTCACATGATGTGACCAGTCGGTTTCCATCTTGACGTTATTGTCCACCCTGACCGTAATTCGGTGCCTGCCCTGCGCGGCGGGGTTCATGAGTTCATGCACGTGCGGCGTAGCCCAGGCCGTGCGGTCGTTTTTGAGCTTTCCGTCCAGCCAGACTTTGCTGTTCCCCGGTACTCTTTCGAGAAACAGCTGCACCGACTTGTCCCGCCAGTTTTCGGGGATGTCGATTTCCTTTTCAAACCAGAGAACGCCGTCGTACGCATAAAGGCGTTCCAGTCCGGGGGCAAGTCCCGGAGTGTAGGTGAGTTTTTGCCCCAAATGTCCGTCGCTGTCCGTTCCGGGAAGATGCATTTCTTCGGGCTGCTCGCCGATGTTCCCCCGGAAAAACAGCTTTTCGTGCAGCCGCAGATCGGCCCTCCCCGGAAGGCCGTTTTCAGGCCATTTTGCCGTCATGCCCGTATTATAGGGATCAAGCGCAACGCGCCAGTTTCCTGCGAGCGACAGTGTGTTGTCCGGTTCGGTTTGGGCAAACAGGCCGAACGCAAGTAAAAGAAACAGGCCAAAAAAAAGGCTCTGTCTGCCGAAGCCTCCTGAAATCAATCTGTTTTTATTCATGATGTGATAAATTATGTATCGTAAAACTTTCTGTTATATCTAAACCTGACAGGTCT
>JAIRXI010000042.1 GCA_031268395.1 Tannerella sp.
AGCCATGCAACCTGCTATTCGTGGATCGCCTATCAGACGGCCTATTTGAAAGCTCATTATCCGTCCGAATACATGGCGGCCGTGCTGAGCCGGAACCGCTCGAACATCAAGGAAATAACCAAAGCCATGGACGAATGTAAAGCGATGGGCATCCAGGTATTGGGGCCGGACGTCAACGAGTCGGTACTGAAATTCGGCGTCAACAAACAGGGCGACATCCGTTTCGGGCTGGGCGCGATCAAGGGCGTAGGCGGAAACATTGTAGACAATATCCTGGAAGTACGGCAGGAAAGCGGTCCGTTCAAGGACATCTTCGACTTTATCGAGCGTCTCAATATCTTCACCTGCAACAAGAGAGTGCTTGACTCGCTCGCGCTGGCAGGCGCTTTCGACAATCTCAACATCCGGCGCGAACCGATCGTCACACCCGGCGAAAAGGGAGAAACTTTTTCCGAAATCCTCCTGCATTACGGCCATAAATATCATTCGGACAAAGCCTCGGCTCAACATTCACTTTTCGATGGCTTCGACAGCATCGAAATCGCCCGGCCGCCGATTCCGGCATGTATGGCGTGGAGCGACCTCGAACGGCTGAACAAGGAAAAGGAATACATCGGGATCTACCTGTCCGCGCATCCGCTTGACGAATACCGCATCATCCTGAATCACATTTGCAACACAACCATGGCAGACATCGGCGACCTGACCGCGCTGAAAGGGAAGGAATTGCAGTTTGGCGGTATCGTAATCGGCGCCAGAGAAGGCGTATCCAGAAATGGCAAGCCGTATATGATTCTCAGACTTGAAGACTTCAGCGGCAGCGGAGAAATCCCTTTGTTCGGGAACGATTTCATCGAATACGGCAAGTACGGGAAACCGGGCGTCTATCTGTTAGTCAAAGCGCTCGTTCAGCCCCGGCAATGGAAGGAGTCGGAACTCGAAATCAAGATCAAATCCGTTCAGCAGTTGCAGGACGTGAAGGACGATCTGATAAAAAAAATCAAAGTCACACTGCCTGCCAACAAACTGGATGACCAGATCATTAATGAACTGTCCGTATTTATCAAAAATAATCCCGGGAAGACACAGCTGTATTTCACGATAACGGACAGGGAACATCAGGTGCATCTGAATCTGTTCTCAAGGAGTGTACGTTTGACGGTTACGCAAGATTTGATAGATTTTATCAATGAGACGGCAGAAATGGAATTTACAATTAACAAATAAATTTGTATCTTTGAGGCCGTATTTTAATATAGAACCATTATGTTACGAACGATTACAGATGAAAATTTTAATGAGGTCTTGAACGAAGGGAAACTTTTCGTTCTTGATTTTTGGGCGGAATGGTGCGGACCTTGCCGCGCGATAGCTCCCATCATGGATGAACTGGCTTCCGAATACGACGGGAAAGTGGTTATCGGCAAAGTAAATGTGGATGAAAACAACGACCTTGTCTCCCGATATGGCATCCGGAATATCCCAACCATTATGTTCTTCAAAAACGGACAATTTGTCGACAAACAGGTAGGAGCCGCCGCCAAATCCTGTTATGCCAATAAAATCAAAAAACTGCTGAATTAAGATTTCCTGAAATGGATTTGCCTGTCTCTATTTATGCGTTAAAAGCGCGTAAATAGAGACCTGGTATTAAGTACAATACCCACAGATCCGTTTTGTGCGCTGCCCGCCAGGATTAGGTATACTACATGCGGCATGTTTTTATGCATGACCGGAATGAGGAATGAGATTGTCATGGGCATAGACCTTCAACTGCGGCGGAGGTTAGTAAGCATCCCAAATGCACCGTCTTGTGTTGATTCACAAAGTTTCTGATCTTTGCATACATTCTCCGAAAAAGTATGCAGGGAAGTCACTGCCCCACAAACAGCCAGGCATTTTTGATTTTTCCGTTCGCTCTCAACTGCGACAGATACGTTTCCGCTTCTCTCCGGTCCCCGTACCGGGCGGCATAGACCCGGACATGCTCGTCGTGTTTCACCAGGCCGGTCTCTCTGCATTCGGATGCGGGTATTTCCGTCAGAAATTTCTCTGCCTGCGTTTCCGTACGAAAACTGCCGATGATGATGTAAAAAGTCTTTTGTCTCCGCGCCGGAGTCGGCTGCAATTGCTGCGGAAGCGCAGTTTGGGAGGGTGTTGCCATTTCGGAGGCGGCAGGCGCTGACGGCCTTATGACGGGCGCCTCCTCCGGCTGCGAAACGGGAGGCGTTGGCAGTTCGACGGGCTTTGCTGGCTCCGGCATGATTTCCGGCAGCGTAAAACCGGCCGTGTAGGTTGTCCGGTCGACTTCCTTTACCGGTATGGGCATCAAAAGGAACAGGACAGTAGCGACTGCCGCCGCACCGACGGCACAGACTACTGCGCGGTGCAAATAAAATACACGTCCGTTTCTGCGCCCTGTCAAAACCGGGGAAACCCGTTTAGTTTGCAGTACGGCTGGCACCTGGAACGGCGGGAGATGAAACGTGTCCATACCGTACGCATTCACACTGGACAGGAATGCCGACGAATCGGCGCCCGGCTGAAAAAGGTATCCGCCTTCCTCTCCTTTTCGGAAAGAACCGGTGGAACCCAAGGAAACAGGCCTGTTCCCTTCCAGTTCGGCCTTCAAGTCTTCCACATCCTTTTTCAGCGAAAGCTGCGCATCCCTGAACGCCATTCCATAGGACTGCATGTAGGATTCGGACAGCAGACCGTCATTATGCCTGAGCGCCGGATTGAAAACGATTTCCTTGCGCGGCGGATAGAAAACATGTTCGCCCGCTACGTAAACCGCCGGAAGACTCTGCAGCACAAAACCGCCGAATTCCGGGATAATCACACAGTCGCTTACCAGCAATAGCCGCTCTATATGTATAGAAATTCTCAACATGCTGCAAAGATACATTCTTTTTGCGAAACGCAAGGGCGTTTCTGAAAACTCCCGGAGCAACCGCATCCAAATGACCCCGGCAGGGGTGTCCGTTTCCCGAACTGTTTCTGCTTCCTGACGGAGCGCCTCCGCGGATACATTTGAGCAGTTTTTCTGCGCCTGGGCGCATGGCATATTGAGAGCAGGTATTTTCAGGATAACAGTCAAGAGGAAAGTTGAAATCCCGGGATAGCCAATAAACATTAAAAATGGAGGAATTGCTCCAGCAGACAGATGATGTTGTCAATAATTCAGGTTTAATTCCGTTTGGCGAATAAATCGATTAAACAAAACAGTTATGTATTTATTTTTTGACACGGAAACCACAGGACTGCCCAAAAACTGGAAGGCTCCTGTAACAGATGTAAATAATTGGCCAAGGCTGGTTCAGTTGGCATTTTTGCTGTATGACAGCAATGGCACGAAGATCTCTTCGGGAGATTTTATTATTAAGCCGGATGGATTTCATATTCCGGCAAATGCTTCGAAAGTGCACGGAATCACAACAGAAAGAGCATTAAGCGAAGGGCAGGATATAACATTTGTACTTCAACAGTTCGATCCGCTGGTTCAAAAGGCGGACTGTCTGGTTGCCCACAACATGTCATTTGACGAAAAAATTGTCGGCGCTGAATTTTTGAGAAGCAGGATGCCTAATACCATTGCAGGTAAAAGAAAAATATGCACGATGGAAAAGACAGCCCGGTTTTGTGGGATACCCGGTTATTATGGCGATTATAAATGGCCGAAATTATCGGAACTCCACTATAAACTTTTCAATACGGATTTTGAGGAAGCGCATAATGCGGCGGCTGATATCCAGGCAACGGCAAAGTGTTTTTGGGAGTTGAAACGGATGGGCAAAATTTAAACTGAGATATACCGTATACAGGGTATTGCGGCTATCTCCCAATAAATCCTATCTTTGCAGAAAAAAATAGCCGTATGAACAGAGACCGTTTATATATAAATATGTGTATGATGTGTAGCAGCCGGAGACGGACAGCGGGCGTTTTGTGCATGTAAAGGCTAAAGACGGTAATGAATGAAAGAAAAGCTGTCCGAAAAAAACGGGGAGCTTTTTTTTATGGCAATATATGGAATGAATTTAATAGCACTTTAAAAGTATGACAAAGTTAAGAAGTCTTGTTTTAGTGGCAGTCATCTTCTCCTCTTTTTCCGCCCTGGCGCAAAATACGGAGAAGATTGCCGGAAAGGTGCTGGACGAAAAGTCCGGCGAACCTGTAGTGGGAGCGAGTATTTCACTCGCCAACGAACTTACCGGAACGGTAACGGACATTGAGGGGAATTTTTCCCTGCCGGTGAAATCGTTTCCGGCTACGATTTTAGTGGATTACCTGGGATACCGTCATCAGGAAATCAGGGCAGACCGCTCTGCCGGGCCGCTGACCGTGCGGCTGCGCGAAGATGTGACCCTTTTAAACGAAGTGGTAGTCACTGCACTGGGCATCACGCGTGAAAAGAAATCGCTGGGATATGCCACGCAGAATATCCGGGGCGAAAACATCAACGGCAATGTGGAGACGAATATCGTGAACGCGCTTGCAGGCAAGGCGGCCGGAGTTCGCATCACCAATGCGCAGGGCGACATCGGAGCATCGCGGATTGTGATCCGGGGCGAGACGTCTATAGCCGGCAACAATCAGCCGCTTTTCGTCGTCGACGGTATTCCGGTAGATAATTCGCAGCTGCTGCCGGCCTCGGGGAGAGATCAAAGTCGCGACTTCCGCAATGCCGTTGCCGACCTCAATCCGGAAGACATCGAATCGCTCAATGTCCTGAAAGGCCCGAATGCCGCCGCACTCTACGGTTCGCGGGCTGCGCACGGCGTGATCCTGATTACGACCAAAAAGGGAACGTCGCAAAAGGGACTGGGGATTCAGGCGAATGCCGGATGGGCCTTTGCAACGGTCGCCACCCTGCCCGAATTTCAAAATGACTTCGGACAGGGCACCGACGGCAAATTCAGCTATGTGGACGGCAAGGGCGGAGGCGTGAACGACGGCGTGGACGAAAGCTGGGGGCCGCGTCTGGACGGGCGGCTCATCCCGCAGTTCTATTCCGG
>JAIRXI010000046.1 GCA_031268395.1 Tannerella sp.
CGAACGCATTCATGACGCTGATGGCCTGTCCCGTGCGGATAAGGTCTGTCCAGCGGTGATTCTCAAACGCCAGTTCGTGACGCATTTCGTCGGATACGTTCTGTTTGGTGGCTGCCGCAAGCGCGGGAAGTCCCGCCCGTTGCCTGACGGCGTTGATGTAGGGCAGCGCCTCCGCGTTTTTGCCCTCTTCCACCAGACACTCGGCCAGCAGCAGCAACGCGCCGCCATAGCGATAGACGGGAAAATTGTCGCCTGTCCGCATGGCAAAGGCATAGGGCGGATGGTAATATTTCTTTACGAAATAGCGAAAAACCTTTCCCTCCGGCACCGTATATCCGAGCGGTTCGGCCAGGTGCTCAAAGGTGAACTGTTCCACTACGGCCGTCCCCTCGGCCACGGCAATGGAAGCCGACAGGCGCAGATCGCCCTCCTCGTAGGAATTGATCATTTCCTGCGTCGGCACGCTCCATCCGCCGCCGTTACCCCCATAGTTGCTGGCCTGAACGCCCATCAGCAGATCGTTGTTACTGCATTTGGGAATCAGCCGCCAGGTCAGGTCGTTGTGCTGGCCGCCGTCGCCGTCCAGATACTGAATCTCAAAGATGGATTCCTTGCCGTTCTTGTTCCCCAGGCTGTAAATCTCGGCGTAGTCTTCTTCGAGCGCGTAATTCATGCGGGTCACATCCAGCAGGTCCTGTTCGGCTCTGGCATATTCACGGGCGGGTTTGGACATGTAAACATAAGCCCTCAACACTTTGGCAGCGCCCATCGTGGCGCGTCCGGACTGCGGGAAGGAGGTGGCCACAGGCAGTCCGAGCGTGATGGTTTCGTTCACGTCGGCAACGATCTGATCATACACCGCTTCCACCGTGGCATTGGGCACGAACGCATCGTTCTCGTTGACAACTTCATGCAGCATCAGTGGCACGGGGCCCCAGTGCGTCACCAGGTCAAAATAGAAAAACGCACGCAGGAAGAGCGCTTCGGCGCGTACCTTCGTCTTTTCGGCGTCGGTCAGTTGCGAAGCGTCCAGGCGGTCCAGGATTGTATTTACGCGCGAGATACCGGAATACAGATCTCTATAGCGGTAGGCAACCCATTGGCCGGGGTCGTCGTCGAGAAACAGGGCAAGAACTTCGGTGGAAAGGTACTGCCCTCGGTCGCCCGAATAGCGGGTGAAATGGGCATTGTCCGAACGCATCTCGTCCATGAACATACCGTTCACGGTCAGGGTGCGTACCTGCGTATAGGCGCCTGTCAGCGCCTGCTCGAAATGTGCCGGCGTTTTATAGAATGTGCCTGACGTAATGGACGTTTCGGGATAGAGTTCCAGGAAACTGTCCGAACAGGCGCCCAGGGATAGCATCCCTGCAATGGCGATGAATAATATTGCTTTTTTCATTTTGTCAATCATTTGAATTTAAAACTTGAAGTTTACGCCCATGCTGAACACCCGGGCCGTCGGATAGGCACTCGTATCAACCCCCTGGCGCAAACCGTCGGAACCGTTGGCGTTCACTTCCGGGTTCACACCGGTGTAGCCGGTCAGCGTCAGGAGATTCTGTCCGGAAAGAAAGATGCGCAGGCTGTTGACGTACGGATTCGTTTTGAATGGAACCGTATAGCCGACGGTGAGGTTTTTCACCATCAGGTACGATCCGTCGCACAACATGCGGGTACTGCTATAGCGAAACAGTTCGGTCGTTCCGGCGCGCGTCCGCGGGATATTGCCCTTGCCCGGATTGCTTTCCGAACGCCACCGCTCGGCCACCTCTTTGGTGACGTTGAAAACGCCGTCGATATTCTCTGTCCCTTCCAGCTGGCCATCAATGATGTCGCCGCCCACGGCGCCGGCTATCACGATGTTGGCGTCAAACTGTTTCCAGGCAAAATCATTGGTAATACCGTAGAGGAAGTCGGGATTCGGGTCGCCGACAAAGTCGCGGTCGTTCGTGTCAATGATGCCGTTGCCGTCTATATCCTTCATCCGCACGGTGCCCACCATGGAGGAAGCATGTTTCGGTCCGGCCTCGTATTCGGCCTGCGTCATGAAGACGCCATCGTTGACGTACAGGTAGAACAGCCCCAGCGGTTTGCCCACTTCCGTACGGTTAACGTCGCCAACGTTCACATATCCGCCAATGGGCGTGTTATTCGTCCCCAGCTTGACCGCTTTGTTCCGGTTGAAGGTAATGTTCAACTGGGTATTCCATTTGAATTCACCCACCATGTTCCGGGTTTCCAGTCCAAATTCATGTCCCCAGAAATGAAACTCGCCGATATTGGAGCGGATTGAGCCGAATCCGGCCTGATAGGGGATATCAATATTGTAGAGGAGTCCGTCGGTCTTCTTCCAGTAATAGTCGTAGACGAAGAAGATACGGTCTTTAAACAGTCCCAGTTCCAGCCCCAGGTCATACTGTTCGGTCGTTTCCCACGTCAGCGCACTGTTTCCGATGCGGCTGGGCGCGCGTCCGGAGGCAATGGCTCCGTTGAAGACATAGTTGCCGGAGGAGACTTCCGGTACCCATTCGTAGTTTCCGATATCATAGTTGCCCACCTTTCCGTAGCTGCCCCTGAGTTTCAGGTAGCTCAACGGATCTGTGTTCGACAGAAATTCCTCGTCGGAAGCAATCCATCCGAGCGAAACGGAAGGGAAGTTTGCCCATTTGCTGTCCGGACCGAAGCGCGAGCAGCCGTCACGTCGGAAGGAGGCCGAGAACAGGTATTTGCCCATGTAATCGTAATTCAGCCGCGCCAGATACGAAATCATCGACCATTCGCTTGTGCTTCCCGTGCCTACCCTGCTGGAGGCTGCATTGATCCACGACACTTCATCGTCGGGATAGTTCGTGGCCGAAATACTTGTCGATTCATCCTTCTTATTTTGGGTGGTATACCCCAGCAGCGCATCGACATGGTGCTTGTCGGCAAAGGTCCTGTCATAGCTCAGGGTATTTTCCGCCAGCCAGTTGAGATGCTTTTGCGTCTGGTAGAGTCCGGTAGCGGGCCTGGGTGGAGCCGAGAACAGACGGCCGTTGACCTCCGAAGGCACCCATTCCCGATAGGTGCGGTTGAAAATCTCCATGTTCCCGCTCAGGCGATATTTCAGACCGTCGATCAGCTTGATTTCCGTGTAGAAGTTATTCCGGCTGATGGCCTGCGTCGAAGGCGATTCCCGCTTCTGCAGCACGAGATAGTAGTTCGGATTGCCGAACATGCCCGGCTGCGAAAAGGCAATCGGATACGTGCCGTCATCGTTTTTGTACTTCAGCTGCGGATCCATCCAGTACGCCCCTGCAATGATATTGCTCAGTCCGCCGACGCCCGGCGGAATCTGCCCCTTAAGATACGAAGCCGAGAGATTCAGTCCGAATGCAATGCGTTCCGTCGCGTCGAAACGGTTGTTTGCCCGTCCGTTGAAGCGCTCGGAATAGGTGTTCAGGAGGACGCCTTCGGTTTTGTTGTACCCCACGTTGACTGACGACTTGATCTTCTCGGTGCCGGAAGTAAGCGAGAGATTGTAGTTCTGGGTCTGGGCTGTTCTCAGGAGCACATCGTACCAGTTCGTCCCGTCCTGTACGCTTTCGGGATGCTGATACACTTCGGGCACGCCGCCGGTGTACCCCTCATAAATGGCGGCGTCTTCGTAAAATTCCTTTTTGAACTGCGCAAATTCCTGCGCATTCATCACATCCGGCCGTCCCCGCTTGCCCACGCTCTGCCATCCGACATTGGCGCTGAATTCGATCTGCGTCTTGCCCGCTTTGGCCGCTTTGGTCGTGATCAGAATGACGCCGTTGGCGGCGCGCGATCCGTAGAGCGCCGCCGACGACGCGTCCTTCAGGATGGTAACATTTTCGATCTCGTCCGGGCTGAGCGTTTCCAGTCCGGTGGAGGCGGGGAAGCCGTCGATCACGATCAGCGGCGAGTTTCCGCCGTTGGGCGAAGCCTGGCCGCGGATACGGAACGAGAGGCCTGCATTCGGTTCTCCGTTGGCCTGATAGATCTGAACACCGGCGAACTTGCCCTGCAGTTTCTGCCCGATGTTAGACACCGGCATGTCCGACAGTTCCTCCGTATTCAGTTTGCTCATGGCGCCGGTGACCGCACGGGCTTTCTGCGTACCGTATGCCACGACCACGACTTCTTCCAGCGCTTTCGTGTCTTCGGCAAGCGTGATGTTAAGCGCAGTCCGGCCTTTCACGGCAATTTCCTGTGTCACATATCCGATATAGGAAACGGTCAGCGTTGCCCCCGGCGGCACGTTCAGGACGAATTTGCCGTTCACATCCGTTACGGTGCCGTTGGATGCAACACCCTTCTCCACCACATTGGCGCCAATTACCGGTTCTCCGTTAAGGTCGATCACCGTGCCGGTCACGGCGCGATCTCCCTGGGCCTTTGCGTCCGGCGCCGCAGCGCAGAACAGCCCGCACAGTATCACCATCCATGCGGCCGCGCGGAAACGCACGGCACGGGACGGTGAAAACAGATTCATTCTTTTTCTCATAGTAACCTTCTTTTTTT
>JAIRXI010000002.1 GCA_031268395.1 Tannerella sp.
TTTGAAAAGTATCCCTCCGCCACTGCGAACGGGAGCCTTTGCCAACGCTTTTCCCTGAAACAAAAAAATGTTTCACAAATGGGATGGAAAGAATATTTTTCGTACGTTTGCATGGATTACATGAATGGAAACTATGTTTAAACAAAGGTTACAACAGAAACTACAGCAGCGAATGTCCCCGCAGCAAATCCAGTATGTCCGTCTGCTGGAACTTCCGGCCATGGAAATGGACGAGCGCATCAAGCAGGAACTGGAAGAAAACCCTGCACTGGAAGAAGGCCTTGACCTTTCCCGGGACGAAGAGGCAGATGAAAACACGTTCGATGCCGACGAGCCGGAAATATCCCGTGAAAACGAGGCCGACCTCTCACTGGGCGATTACCTGACCGAAGACGACATTCCCGACTACAAGCTGGCTCAACTCAGCAGCCAGGCCGAACGGAAAGAAGATATTCCCTTTTCCACGGGTCCTTCCCTGCATGAACACCTCGAAGAGCAGTTAAGCCTGCGGGACTTGTCGGAACAGGAACAGCGCATCGGCGAATACATCATTGGAAACATTGATGACGACGGTTATCTGCGGCGCAACATAGAAGCAATCACCGACGACCTTATTTTCAGGGCGGGGGAAGACGTGAGCGAATCGGCCGTCGAGTCCGTTTTGTCCGTCATACAGGATTTCGACCCGACCGGCATCGCGGCCCGCAATCTGCAGGAATGTCTCCTGCTACAGCTGAGACACAAAAACCGGACACCCGAAACAGGACATGCCATTGAAATCCTTGAAAACCATTTCGACGCATTTGCCCGTAAACACTACGAAAAGATTCAGAAAGCCCTGACCCTCGACGAAGGCGACCTCAAACGCATTTTTCACGAGATCACGTCCCTGAACCCCAAACCGGGCAACAGCTGGGGCAGCAGCACAGACACACGGCTGAACCAGATCACCCCAGACTTTATCGTCGAGGAAAACAACGGGGAGTTGACGCTGAGCATGAACCGGCGCGGCGTGCCCGACCTGCATGTCAGCCCCGAATATACCGCCATGTTCCGGGATTACATGGGCAACAAGGCCAACCGCAGCGGCCAGATGAAGGAAGCCGTACAGTTCGTCAAGCAGAAACTGGACGCCGCACAGTGGTTTATCGACGCCCTGCGGCAACGCCACGAAACGCTGCAACGCACCATGCAGACCATCCTCCTGTTGCAGCGGGACTTCTTCCTCTCCGGCGACGAATCCCGACTCCACCCGATGATACTGAAAGATGTCGCCGAACGCTCCGGCTTCGACATCTCGACCATTTCGCGCGTCAGCAGCAGCAAATACGTCCAGACAAATTTCGGAGTCTATTCACTGAAATTCTTTTTCTCCGAATCTACCCAAAACGAAAGCGGCGAAGAAATTTCCACCCGCGAAGTCAGGCAGATCATGAAGGAAACCGTCGACGCGGAAGACAAACACAAACCCGTCACGGACGAAGAACTCGCCGTGCGGCTGAAGGAAAAGGGCTACCTCATCGCACGCCGCACCGTGGCCAAATATCGCGAGCAAATGAACATTCCGGTTGCCCGGCTCAGAAAAGAATTGTAACTTTGCGCCGCAAATAAAATAATTGAAACAGGCAAGTAACATGAACTTTCCAGCCAATCTGAAATACACCCGGGATCACGAATGGATCCGGGTTGAAGGAGAAACCGCCTGCGTCGGCATCACCGACTATGCGCAAAGCGAACTGGGCGAAATCGTCTACGTGGACATCACCACCGAGGGCGAAACGCTGAACAGGGAAGACGTTTTCGGCTCCATTGAGGCCGTAAAGACGGTTTCCGACCTTTTCCTGCCGGTCTCGGGCGAGGTACTTGAGTTTAATCACGAACTGGAAGAAAAGCCGGAACTGGTCAACGCCAGTCCCTACGAAGACGGCTGGCTGATCCGGATCAGACCGGCCGACCCGGCCGAACTGGACTCGCTGCTCTCCGCCGAAGAATACCAACAGTTAATCGGATGACCGCATGACGCCGTCCGTAAGCATCGTCATGGGCAGCACGTCCGACTGGCCGGTCATGGAAAAAGCCGCTCTGTTTCTGGACGAAATGGAAATCCCGTTTGAAATGAATGCACTGTCGGCTCACCGTACACCCGGAGAAGTCGAGCGCTTTGCGAAAGGCGCCCGGGCACGCGGCGTCAAGGTCATTATCGCTGCGGCGGGCATGGCGGCACACTTGTGCGGCGTCATCGCCTCCATGACCACGCTGCCCGTGATCGGCGTGCCGGTGAATGCCTCGCTGGACGGCATGGACGCCCTGCTGTCCACCGTACAGATGCCGCCCGGGATTCCCGTAGCCACGGTAGGCATCAACGGCGCGCTGAATGCTGCCATCCTGTCTGCCCAAATCCTTTCGCTCGGCGACGAATCGCTCCGGCAACGGCTGCTCGACCACAGAGAATCCCTGAAAAGGAAAGTGGTGGAAGCCAACGAAACGCTGGCCGGCGTGACCTTCAAACACAAAACCAATTGACCCTTCGCTATCAGCGTCGCCCCTCGTCAGTTGTCCGGATCGGAAACACTCCCCTGGGCGGCGATTACCCGATTCGCATCCAGTCCATGGCATCCGTATCCACCATGGACACGGACGCAGCCGTGCGGCAGGCCGTGCGGATGATTGAAGCCGGCGCCGAGTACGTCCGTTTCGCGGCGCAGGGTGAACGTGAAGCCCGTCAGCTGGGCGTCATCCGCCAGGCGTTGCGTGCACAGGGCCATCATACGCCTTTGGTAGCGGACATCCATTTCAATCCGAAAGCGGCCGAGGTCGCCGCCGTACACGCGGAAAAGGTGCGCATCAATCCCGGCAATTATGTTGACGGCGCCAAATCGTTCAGGCAAATCGCATACACCGGAGAAAGCTATGCGGCCGAACTCCGGAAAATCCGTGAGCGCTTCGTCCCGTTTCTCGAACTGTGCAGAAAACATGGCACGGCCATCCGGCTTGGCGTCAATCACGGTTCGCTGTCCGACCGCATCCTGAGTCGCTACGGCGACACGCCGGAAGGCATGGTCGCTTCGTGCATGGAATACCTGCGCATCTGCCGGGACGAACATTTCCCGGACACGGCAGTTTCCATCAAGGCGTCCAATACGGTTGTGATGGTGCAGACGGTGCGCCTGCTGGTACGGACAATGGATGCGGAAGACATGCACTGTCCGCTGCACCTGGGCGTGACGGAGGCCGGCGACCGGGAAGACGGCCGCATCAAAAGCGCCGCAGGGATCGGTTCGCTGCTGGCCGACGGCCTGGGCGATACCATCCGCGTATCACTGAGCGAACCGCCCGAAGCGGAAATGCCCGTCGCCCGCAAACTGGCAGACTATATCCGGCAACGCGAACGCTATGCGCCCGTGGAGGCGCCGGATACGTGCAGCACCGGTTTTTCACGCGCCACACGCACCGTCGGCCCCATCGGCTCCATCGGCGGCACCTGTCCGCCGGCTGTTATCTCCGACCACAGCCACGGCGCCTGCACGGTTGACGACGCCAGTCGCCCGGACTTCATCTACCTCGGCGCCAACAAAGCTGTGCCTGCTTCCGGAGCCGGCAAAGCCATCCCGCGGATTATCGACGCGGAATGCTGGGAAAATCAGCCGGACACCTATCCGTATTTCCGCGCAAACGATATGGACCGACTGTGCCGGTGTACCGCTCCCCTGAAATTTGTCGAATGTACCGGCAGCGACCCGGACGACGGGCGGATCTTCCATCGGCTCAGGCAGGACCCGGCCGTGGTCATCGTCTGGAACGGGCGTCACCCGGATTACATCAACGAGGCGCGCGCACTGGCGTGTCGCCTGCAGGAAGCACGCTGCGACACGCCGGTGATTCTGCGCCGCAGCTACCGGGAACCGGACAGGGAAACGCTTCAACTCCAGGCGGCGGTCGATTTCGGCTCCCTGCTGCTCGACGGCATCGGCAACGGCCTTATGCTGAGCCACGCAACCCTTGATCCCGGCCAGACGGACGGCTATCTGTTCAGCATCCTGCAAGCCGTCCGGCTGCGGATCAGCAAAACGGAATATATATCCTGTCCCGGTTGCGGCCGGACGCTCTATGACCTTCAAACGACCGTGTCCCGCGTCAGGGCGGCCACTTCCCATCTGAAAGGGTTGAAGATAGGCATTATGGGCTGCATCGTCAATGGCCCGGGCGAAATGGCCGACGCCGACTATGGCTACGTCGGCGCCGGACGGGATCGTGTCAACCTGTACAAAGGCAAAGAGTGCCGGCGCCGGAACATCCCCGAAGAAGAGGCGGTGGAACAGCTGGTACAGCTTATCAGGGACTGCGGCGACTGGAAATAAACCCAACATGTTCATCAGACACTTCCTCCGTCGTGTCCGGAAGAGGCGCTGCCGGGACGGGGTGACGGGCAGATATTCCGTTTGCTGCCGGCAGGCAACCTTTTCTTCAGGACTCGAAAGGTAGCCACTGTTGTCAAAAGGCAGGTACCTGTGGGCGAAAGGCAGGTACCTATGGACGAAAGGTTAGTACCTATTGTGGAAAGGTACTACTGGTGGGCGAAAGGTAAGTACCTGTTGTGGAAAGGTAGGTACCTATGGGCGAAAGGTAAGTACCTATTGTGGAAAGGTAAGTACCTATTATGGAAAGGTACTACCTGTGGGCGCAAGGTAAGTACCTGTTGTGGAAAGGCAGGTACCTATTGTGGAAAGGTAAGTACCTATTGTGGAAAGGTAAGTACCTATTATGGAAAGGCAGGTACCTGTGGGCGAAAGGTAAGTACCTGTTGTGGCAAGGCAGGTACCTATTGTGGAAAGGTAAGTACCTATTGTGGAAAGGTAAGTACCTGTGGGCGAAAGGTAGGTACCTGTGGGCGAAAGGTAAGTACCTGTGGGCGAAAGGTAGACGAAAACGGCGGAAAGGCCGACAACAATCGACAGAAAGTAGACTCTTACGGGCGGTGGTAGCTATCAATTGGCGAAAGGTAGCTACCGATGGTGGAAAAGTAGCTGCCTGTTGCCGAAAGGTAGACTGGATTTTCAGGAAAAACAGGCGTAATTAAATACAGTATAACGGAGAGAACGATGAACGGGGGCATGGCGTATTTATAATTTTCAACGTTCAACGGCTGAAGCGTCTAATGGACATGTTGGGATAAATCCCCGATTCCGACAGCTATCTTTCGCAAACGGCATTCCTCCATTCTCCATCAGCACCAGCATCCGGCATTTCCCGCAGTCGAACTGCAGGCGCAGGCGCGTTTGTCCATGAATCAGGAAGAGCGGCTCCCGGCAGGGCGGTTGCCGGTTGTGATGCACGGGACACCAGCCCAGACTGTAACGCAAACAATGTTTGGCATACATCAGCGGAACATCCCGACGGGACGCCAGTTCGAAGGCCGGTTCCGCAGCCTCGACGCCGTGCGTGGCATAAAAGGCGGCAGCCCGCGCATTGGCAATGTTGGCCGTATAATCCAACCGTCTTGCCGGACAGGGCGCCGGCGTATCATACACGTTCCGCTTCACCCACGCACGAGGGTAACGCATCCGGCGCACCTGCTCCAGTTTTTCCGCTACCTCGCGCCGCATCCCGCCCAGCAGCGACGAGGGCACAAACCACGGCTGGCTCAGACTGACCCGTATCTCCCCGGACCGAAAAGACGTATTTCCCCACCTGGACAGCTGCGTCCGGATATTTTCTTCCGGGGGCCGCTGCGCCGGCGCTTTCCCGAATGGGCGGACAACGACGGCGCGGGCGCCGGTCTCATCTGTGGCAGCCAGTGAAAAACCGAACGCCGTGTCGGAAAACGCCAGTTCGATCGACAGTTTCCGCTCGGCCGAAGGCCCGGCCAACTGCTCCTCAAACGCGCTGTCACGGTTGCGGCGAAGCGACGTCCCCGGCCGCAGCGACGGCGGCATTTTCAACGGATATATCCGCTCCCCGTCCACCCGGTTCACCCGGAAACCTTCCAGCTCGCCGCGGCTGTTGATAAAGACCAGCCCGTCACCGTTGTGTACGGGATCCGAGCCATTTTCCAGCGTGAACGACCTGCCCTGCTGCGTTTTCACCGTTCCGAGCGGTTCGCCGATGGACTTGGGCGTGTCGAACGATGTGACTTCCGAAATCCGGCCATGCAGGAAGCCGGACGTGAAACCCCGGTTGAAGCTTTTCTCCGGCCGGGGTTCGAACGAAAAAACGGATGTTCCCGCAGAAGCGCGGCAGAAAGCCCGGTTGCGGACGAAAACGGCATCCAGTTTCCGACGGTAAAAGGCGGTGATGTTCTTTACATAGGAAACATCCTTCAGCCGTCCCTCAATCTTGAACGAGGAAATGCCGGCCGACATCATCGCTTCCAGTTCATCCGAGCGGTTCAGGTCCCTGAGCGAAAGCAAGTGTCTGCCTTCGAGCAGGACCTGTCCGCCGGCATCCGTCAGGGTATAGGGAAGGCGGCAGTACTGGGCACATTCGCCACGATTGGCGCTCCGTCCGCACAGCGCCGCACTCAGATAACACCTTCCGCTGTATCCGGTGCACAGTGCGCCGTGGACGAAGGCTTCCAGTTCCATGGGGGTGTGTTCGGCGATCGCCCGGATTTCCTCCAGCGACAGTTCCCGCGCCAGTACCGCCCGCACAAAACCGGCGTCGTGCCAGAAGGCAATCTTTTCCGGCGTGCGGTTGTCGGCCTGCGTACTGACATGCAGCGGTAGCGGCGGCAGGTCCAGTTGCGTGATGCCCATGTCCTGCACGATCAGGGCGTCCGCGCCTGCCCGGTACAGACGGCGGATCAGCGTTTCGGCTTCCGCCAGTTCGCCGTCGCCGAGGATGGTGTTCAGCGCGACGTATACACGGACATTGAATGGGTGCGCGAAGTCACACAGCCGCCCGATGTCGTCGACCGTATTGCCGGCAACCGCCCGCGCACTGAACTTCGGAGCGCCGATGTACACAGCATCCGCGCCGTGACGGACGGCCTCAAGTCCGCAGGCAAGATCCCTGGCCGGCGCAAGCAGTTCAATCGGACGTGCGGTCATGATGTATGCAAAAAATCCATTGTTCAGGGAGAAGCAGGGCGCCGTTGCCGCCCGCCCGTGCCCGCCTGTCAGTCAGGGATGCGGCTGTCTTTCTCCCGGCTGCCCAGGTCTTCCAGATAGCGGACATCCTCAATACGATAGGGCGTCTCCTGATAGACGTAATAGTTCAGCCAGTTGACGAACAGCATGTTGGCGTGCGAACGCCAGCGCATGAGCGGCGGCTTGCGGGGGTCGTCGTCCGGATAATAATTGACGGGGAGGGTGATCGGCAGGCCTTTGCCCAGGTCGCGCACATACTCGTCGTGAAGCGTGCCGGCGGCATATTCCGAATGGCCGGTGACGAAAAACTCGCGTCCGCCGCGCGCCATGACCATGTAAACCCCCGCTTCCTCGCTTTCGGAGAGCAGCGTCAGCGCCGGTGTGCGGAGGATGTCTTCGCGCCGGAGTTCCGTATGGCGGCTGTGCGGCACGTAGAAGACATCGTCGAAGCCGCGGAAAATCGGCAGGTACGGGTCGTACACCGTATGCCTGAAGACGCCGAACTTCTTGGCTGGCAGGTCGTATTTCGGTATGCCGCAGAAATGGAACAGCCCCGCCTGTGCCGCCCAGCAGATGTAGATGGACGAAGTCACGTGCGTGCGTCCCCAGTCGAAAATCCGCTTGAGTTCTTCCCAGTAGGTTACTTCTTCAAACGGCATCTGTTCCACCGGGGCGCCCGTGACGATCATCCCGTCGTAATAGCGGCCTTCGATTTCGTCAAAATTCCTGTAAAATGCTTCCATGTGCTCCATCGGCGTATGCTTCGACCGGTGTTCCCTGATTTTGACAAAATCAATTTCCACCTGCAGGGGCGAATTGCTCAGCAGGCGTGTCAGGTCGGTCTCCGTTTTGATTTTGAGCGGCATCAGGTTCAGTACCGCTACGCGAAGCGGACGGATGTCCTGTTCGGATGCCCGCAACGAGTCCATGACAAAGATGTTCTCCTTTTTTAACAGGTCGATGGCCGGCAGGTTCCGGGGCAAGTTGAGGGGCATGAGACCGATCTATCGCTGAACGATTTGCAGGAGGTTGCCTTCCGGGTCGGTAAAGTTGCGGATGCGTCCGCCGCCGACCGCTGTGAACTCGTCGCCCGCCCAGGCAACGCCTTTGACATTCAGCGCTGCCTCGGCAGCGTCGAAGTCGCCGACCCGCAGGGCCAGGTGCGACCATCCCGGCGTGTTGACTGTCCGCGCCGGCCGCGCCGTTTCGTCCTTCGGCATGATTTCGATCAGCGTGCCGTCCGGCGCCTTTACGATATAAATCGGCCTGTCCGTGCGGGTATGCACTTCATAGCCCAGCACGTCGCAATACCACCTGCTCAGCGTTTCCACATCTTCGGCTGCAATGGCCGGGTGGTCTATTCCAATAAATACTTTTTTCATTTGTCTGCTTTTTTAGTTTTCAAAAATAAGGCGCAAAAATACGCGATAAAAACGGTTTTCCCATATTCGGGGCACAAAAATGAATCTTTTTTATACTTTGTGCAGGGGGCGCCAACTCCCCCACCCTACCCCACTGTCCGTCACAGCAACAGTTCCCAGTCGCCCACGTCGACCCGGATATCCAGTTTCCAGCCGACTTCCCGGAAATGGGATACTTTCTCGAAGCCCAAACTCTCGTGCAGCCGGATGCTTTCGGGGTTGGGGATGGAGATGCAGGCGATCACCACATGCATGTCCATTTGTCTGAGCGATTCGATCAGCCGCGTCATCAGGCTGCGGCCGATGCCTCTGTTACGCATGCCGGGATCGACATAAACGGTCGATTCGGCGGTCAGCCGGTAGGCATTCCGCATTTTCCACCGCGAGGCGTAGCAGTATCCGGTCACCCGCCCGTCGATTTCGCATACGTAATAGGGATAGTTCGACGAAATGTCGGCAATCCGCCGCCGCATCTCTTCCGTCGAGACGGCTTCCGTCTCGAACGTGATAATGGTTTTTTCTACATAATAGTTATAGATGCCCGCGATCGCTTCCGCATCCTGTTCTGTTGCCTTACGTATCATGATTTTCATTTTAATGTTTCAAACTACAGACGTCCAAGCGCCTCGTAGGCCGGGATTTCCTTCAGATAGGCATAATCCGGCTTTTTATAATCTATCCGGCAGCAGTAGTGTTCCAGTCCGTTGGTGACCATCAGGCATTTCACGCGCAGGGACAGATTGTAGCGGGCGATCTGCTCGAAGACCTGCTGCGTGACCCGCACAGACGGCGCCTTGTATTCCACGATGGCCAACGGCTCCAGGCAGGGGCTGTATACCACCGTGTCGCACCGCCGGGAGAGCCGCTCCAGCGCAATGGTCACTTCGTTGGCCAGCAGGGCGGCCGGATAGCTTTTCTCCGTCACAAGATAGTTCACAAAATGTTGCCGGACCCATTCTTCCGGTGTCAGGGCTACTTTTTTTCGCCGCAGAGGGTCGAAGATGAAAGATTTCCCGTCTTCCCGGGACACGTCCGGATGACAGGCCGGCAGATTCAGTGCTTGCATTTCTTTTTTATTTGCTACATTTGCGTCCCCAAAGGTATGCATTTTTATGACAACCGGGCAGGACAGGAGAATGGAAAATGGCTAAACAGGAATTGACATACGACGATATCTGCCGTGAAATCAGGGCGGGACAGTTCCGCCCGGTATATGTACTGATGGGGGAAGAACCCTACTTCATCGACCAGATTACGGACCTGCTGCTCGAAAGCGTGCTGAAGGGGGAGGGAGACGATTTCAACCGGACGATACTTTACGGGGCGGACGTGAAGACGGCCGACGTGCTGAATGCCGCCCGCCGTTTCCCGATGATGTCCGATCGCCAGCTGGTGGTGGTGCGCGAGGCGCAACTGATCGGCGATCTGGACCTGCTGACGAACTACGTCAAAAAACCGCTGGCCTCCACGGTGCTGGCGATCTGCTACAAGTACCGCACACTGGACCGGCGGAAGGCGCTGGCGGCGGCCGTCGAGAAAAACGGCATCCTGTTCGACTCGAAGAAGGTGAAGGACTACAGGATGCCGGCATTTGCGACTGCCCTGCTGCGGCAGCGCGCCATCACGGCGCCCCAAGACGCCGTGATGATGCTGGTCGACCGTGTCGGAAACGATCTGGCACTGCTGAACAGGGAACTGGACAGGCTGGAGATCCTGCTCGGCAGCCAGGCAGCAAAAATCCTTACACCCGAACTTATTGAAAAAAACATCGGCATCAGCAAGGACTTCAACAGTTTCGAGTTGAAGAGCGCCGTTGCCCGCCGGGACATAGCGAAAGCCAACCTTATCATCCGGTATTTTGAAAAAGACCCTGCCGGCCATCCCATTCAGAATACCCTGCCCGTCCTGTTCAATTACTTTTCGGACCTGATGATCTGCCACTACACACCCGACAGGTCGGAAAGAAACCTGATGGCCACGCTGGGCCTCCATGCGCCCATCCAGGTAAAGGACTACCTGACGGGCCTGCGCAACTATCCGGCCATGAAAGTCTTCCGCCTGATCCACGAAATCCGGATGGCCGACGCTCGCTCCAAAGGCGTGGACGCCACTTCGTCCCTCACCAATGGAGAAATACTAAAGGAACTGCTCTACAAAATACTCCATTAGCCTCTGCCCCGGAACGAGGAACGGTAGGGATGATCTCACCAAACGCCTGTTTGAAACAGGCCTTCCATTCGTAATCCGCTATGATTTTCTCAGATATGTATCTTCACAATTATGAAATCCGTCAATCGTGATATTACAGGAGTTATCAATTTCTACAACGGCAAAACTGCTGCTTTCCGGAAAAGCGCCTTCGATCATGCCTTTTAACGTGAAGTAATGGATTCCGTTGCCGAGATGGTAGCTTCCCGTATGATGATGTCCTTGAAAGACCGCCAGTACATGATTGTTTTTTTCCAGCAAACCGGTTACTTCCTGCGCATTGGTCACACACACATGATGATGCTGCTGTGTAATATCCAGCAGTTGATGCAGAAAAACAATAACCGGCTGTTCCGTTTCCAGTTCCTGCGACAGCCAATCCAGCTGCATCTGTGGAATATGCGCTACTTTCCAGTCGAAGTTTCCGCAATTGTAATCCGAACCGTCCGCATTGTAATTGGCATCCAGAACAATGAACTTTATTTCTCTCCGCACAAAGGAATAATATGTTTTGTTTTTTGCCTTTCCTTCATTTGCAGTATGTTTCAGAAAGTCTTCCTTGCTGATGCTATCCATGTCATGATTTCCGAACACATGATATACGGGGCCGTGGAATTTCCTGTATTCACACTCTATTTCATCCAGAAAGGACAATGTTTCTTCCCTGTTACTGCCCGCGTCTTTAAAGTCTCCCAGTTCGATGATGAAATCCAGGTCGCTTTTATTAAAAACATTCACCGCCTCACGCAATTTGTTTATTGAATGTTCGTAATATCGCGTCCCGGCCACCGGTCTCCGGGCATAATGCAGATCCGTCACGATACCGAACCTGATTTTCGTATTATTGCCGACACATGATAGCATTCCCACATGATGACATGCCAGAAGGCCGGCAAAGCCATACGAGGATTTGAAAAAAATTCTTCTGTCCATTCCTGATTTATTTGGGCGATTCGATGCTGTTTTTCCGGCTTTCTTCCCACAGTTTGATGAATGATTCGGAAGCAATGTCTTCGGCCACCCGTTCGTTATGCACATACGACCTGGCAAAATGGAACGCCTTTCTATAAAACTGATTATAGAAAACTTCAAAGGATGTATGGAGCAACCGGTTCATCGTGATCATTTTTCGACGGCAAAGATACAATTTCAATTGTGAATCGCAAATTACGGAATCCTCCTCCGGCAGGCTTGCCGTTCAATAGCCGGATGAGGACAGGCGCCTTATCACGGTCGAGATAGATACCCTATCACGGTCGAGATAGACACCCTATCACGGTCGAGATAGACACCCTATCACGGTCGAGATAGATACCTTATCACGGAGGGTAGCGACTGCGGGACTTGAAAGCGTACACAAAACGGTATCCGGAAACCGTGCAGAGATGTGCGGCGGCGCGTCTCTGCAAAAACCGGAAATGAATGATAATATCCGCATAACAATAAAACATTCTCTTTCCGCCCGGAAAATCATATATCACCCTTTGTGCTTTTCGTACGGTCAACCGTTTGTTCAATGCCATTCATTCCTGAAAATTTTACCGGCCAGCGCGTTACAGGCTGTGTTTTGCCTTTCGCGGCTTGCTAATTTGAAATACATCTGTAAAATCATTCACCATTAATTATTATCTTTGTCCGGTGTTTAAATTCGGAAAGATGAAAAGAAAGAAGGAAATCATATCGAAACGCTGGAAAGCGACCGCGAAATCCGGACCTTCTGCGTCGACGAATCCGGCCGCACGGTCTACGCCGTCGCACGGGATGACGAAGGCGAATACGGGCTTGTAAAAATACAGCTCCATCTGTAAAACGGAACAAAATATATCATACACTTAATAACCATTCAGCAAATGAAAAAGAAAACAGTAACGGCGGCAAGCCTGGCGGGATACCTGCTGTGGGCGGCCGCCTGGACATCGTGCACGGGCGGAAGCGAAACGCGCCCGAACAGCACGGCACTCCGGGATCTGACCCGGTATGTGGACCCGTATATCGGGACGGGCGATCACGGACACGTCTTCCTGGGCGCCAGCGTCCCCTTCGGACTGGTACAGCTCGGCCCGACCGGTAGCGGCCGGGGATGGGACTGGTGCTCGGGCTACCACTTCTCCGACACCACCGTCGTCGGCTTCGGACACATGCACCTGAGCGGGACGGGCATCGGCGACCTGGGCGACATTGCCTTCCTGCCTGCCGTCGGCGACGTGGCCCTGCGGCGCGGCGAACCGGACCGCCCGGACTCCGGCCTCTGCTCCACTTTCCGCCGCTCGACGGAGAAGGTGAAGCCCGGATACTATGCCGTGCATCTCGACCGTTTCGGGATCGACGTGGAACTGACGGCCACCCGGCGCACAGGCTTCCACAAGTACACCTTTCCCCGCTCCGACCGGGCACAGGTGATCATCGACCTCGAAAACGGCATCGGATGGGACCGTGTGGAAGACGGGATGGTCGACCGGGTAAACGATACGACCGTCTCCGGCTACCGTCATTCCACCGGCTGGGCCGCCGACCAGCGCATCTATTTCACGGCCGTCTTCTCAAGACCGATGAAAAATTTCAGCTTTTCCGGCGAACGCACCGCTCCCTTCGCACAGATATTCTTCGACACGGAAGAGGGCGCTGAAATCTATGTAAAAGTAGCGCTCTCGCCCGTGAGTGTTGAGAACGCCCGGCTGAACCTGGAAACCGAACTGCCCGGCTGGGACTTCGACGGCACCGTGGCCGCGGCGGACAGCGCCTGGAACAGTGAACTGAACCGGGTCGACTTCCGGACGGCCGACCACCGGACGGAACGCATCTTCTACACCGCGCTCTATCACACGATGATCGCCCCTTCGGAATTTTGCGACGTCAACGGAGACCGCCGGGGGACGGACCGGACCGTCCACCGCGCGGCGCCGTTCACCAATTACACCACCTTTTCGCTGTGGGACACTTACCGCGCGGCACATCCCCTGATCACTCTCCTCCACCCCGAAAAAGTGCCTGACATCATCAACAGCATGTTGACTATCTACCGGGAACAGGGCAAACTCCCCGTCTGGCACCTGATGGCCAACGAAACGGACTGCATGGTGGGAAATCCCGGCATCCCGGTCGTGGCAGACGCCATACTGAAAGATTTCGGCGGCTTCGACCGCGAACTGGCCTTCGAGGCAATGAAACAGTCCGCCCTGCTCGACGAACGCGGCCAGCACTGGATGCGGCAATACGGCTACATCCCCTTCGACCTCGAAAACGAATCGGTCGCCAAAACGCTGGAATATGCCCTGGCCGACTGGTGCGTCGCACAGGTAGCCAGGAAAATGGGGAAGACCGAAGAGGCCGAATATTTCCTCCGCCTGAGCAAAGGCTACACGCACCTCTTTGACTCCTCGACCGGTTTCATGCGCGGACGCGATTCGCTGGGGAACTTCCGCACGCCTTTCGACCCCTTCCATTCCGTCCATCGCGAAAACGACTACACGGAAGGCACCGCCTGGCAATACACCTGGCTGGTGCCCCAAGATGTGGAGGGACTGGTCGCCCTGTTCGGAAGCCGCGAAGCCTTTGTCCGGAAACTGGACTCGCTCTTCACCGTCTCGGGCGACATGGGGGCAGAGGCCTCGCCCGACATCAGCGGGCTGATCGGCCAGTATGCACACGGCAACGAACCCGGCCACCACATCCCCTACCTCTATGCCTGCACGGGCGAGCCGGAGAAAACGGCCCTCCGGGTGCGACAGGTGATGAACGAACTGTATACCGACCGCCCGGCGGGACTGTGCGGAAACGAAGACGTCGGGCAGATGTCGGCATGGTATGTGCTGTCGGCGCTGGGTTTCTACCAGGTCGAGCCGGCCGGGGGACGCTATTTCTTCGGCTCGCCCCTGATGGACGAGGCAACGCTCCGTACCGGCAACGGAAAGACGTTCCGGATTACGGTGAAAAACAACGGCCGGGAAAGGCCGTTCGTCCGCTCCGTCATCCTGAACGGAAAGCCCCACGACAAACCGTACATCGACCACCGGGACCTCGCGGCCGGCGGCGAACTGGTGTTTGAGATGAGCGACAGCGGGAAATGAACGGCCGGAGGGAAACGGAATGATGCGGATAGACATACTGACGGTATTGCCCGAAATGATCGAGGGCTGCCTGAACTGCTCCATCCTCGGGCGGGCGCAGGACAGGGGACTGGTGGAAATCTGCCTGCACAACCTGCGCGACTACACGGCCGACAGGTGGCGGCGCGTGGACGACTACCCCTTTGGCGGCGAGGCCGGGATGGTGATGCGGATTGAGCCGGTGGACCGGGTGCTGGCCGCACTCAGGACCGAACGCAACTACGACGAGGTCATCTACACCTCGCCCGACGGGGAACGCTTCGACCAGCCGATGGCCAACCGCCTCTCCCTGCTGCAGAACGTGATCATCCTCTGCGGACATTACAAGGGGATCGACTACCGCATCCGCGAACACCTCATCACGCGCGAAATATCCGTAGGCGACTATGTGCTGACGGGCGGCGAACTGGCGGCGGCCATCATCGCCGACGCCACGGTGCGCCTGCTCCCCGGCGCAATCGGCGATGGACAGAGCGCCCTGTCCGACTCGTTCCAGGACGGACTGCTGGCCCCGCCGGTCTACACACGCCCCGCTGAATACAATGGCTGGAAAGTGCCCGCCGTACTGCTCTCCGGGCACGAACGCAACATACGGGAATGGCGTCTCGGACA
This sequence comes from Tannerella sp., assembly GCA_031268395.1. GTDB lineage: Bacteria > Bacteroidota > Bacteroidia > Bacteroidales > Tannerellaceae > Tannerella. Next base: position 15,433 of record JAIRXI010000002.1, read on the forward strand.
GGCGCAGGAACGCACCGGGCGCCTGCGACCGGACTTGCTCCGAAAAGACGCGGCGGAATGACGAACCGGTATTTCATTTATCTGGCCTACAACGGGACACGCTACTGCGGGTGGCAGCGTCAGCCGAACGGTGTCAGCGTGCAGGAGCGGCTGGAGGAGGCGCTGGCAACGGTCCTGCGGCAGCCTGTGCCGGTGACAGCCGCCGGACGGACGGATGCCGGCGTTCATGCCCGCTGCATGGCGGCTCATTTCGACCGGGAAGAACCTGTTGCGGATTTGCCGCTGCTGACCGAAAAGCTCAATCGCATCCTGCCGGAAGATATTGCCGTAGACCGCATGGCGCCGGTCAGGCCGGATGCACATGCCCGTTTCGACGCGCTGTCGCGCACCTACCAATATGTAATCTCCGACCTGAAAAGCCCGTTCGATCATGAATGGATCTGCCGCATGTCCCTGAAGGGAATGGATTTCGGACGGATGAACGATGCCTGCCGGGCGCTGCTGGAAGCGAGGGATTTCACGAGTTTCAGCAAGTTGCATACGGATACTGCGACAAACCTCTGCCGGGTGTCTCATGCGGCCTGGGAACGGGCAGGGGCATGTCGGGTGTTTACGATCCGTGCCGACCGTTTCCTGCGGAACATGGTGCGCGCGATTGTGGGCACGCTCTTTGACGTGGGACGCGGAAAGCGTACGGAAGCGGATTTTCGCCGCCTGATCGAGGCCGAAAACCGTTCCCTGGCCGGATCTTCCGCGCCGGCCAAAGGGCTTGCGCTGACAGCCGTCGACTATCCCGACAGCCTCTTCCTGCCCCTTCACCCTTGAGTCCAATGTCATTAATATAAAAAATAATCCCGAAATGTCCATTAGACGCTTCCCCTGT
>JAIRXI010000049.1 GCA_031268395.1 Tannerella sp.
CCTTTTCTTTTTCACCGTCCTGTATCCCTGCATACGTCGCGCCCGACAGACGCGACCCCGGGGAGACGAAGCCTGAAAATGTGCGCATACCGGAGTATGCGACCCTTCTCGGGCTGAAAAACTGCGCGACACAGCCCGGTACAGCCCGCCTTTATTTCCGGACCTCTCCCGGTTTGCAGGATCGGACACTCCATCCGGAGAAGATGTCCCCGGAAAGGATCGCGATCTGTGGGGAAATGACGGATCGCACCCGGGAGGCGCCCGGCATCACGGGTGAGATAAAAGTCATCACGGGCGAGATGAAATCTGTCTGGGATGAGATGAAGCCCGTCACGGGTGAGATGAAGGTCAAAAATTGGAAAATGAAATCCGTCTCACCCGTGACGGACTTCATCTCACCCGTGACGGGATTCAAAAACGGGAAAGCGGTTTTCGTCTCACCCGTCACAGGCTTCATCTCACCCCAGACAGATTTTATCTCGTCCCTGATGTCGTTCATCTCACCCGTGATGCCGGGCCTTTGGGAAGAAAAAGCGACAAAACGATCACAGACAATAAACAATAAACCCTTACTGACAGACAATTGAATGGATATGGAAAATTTAGTAGAAATGTTGAGTGTAACGGCAAACGCCGTTTTGAACAGCGCGGAACTGCTTCTGTTCCGCCTTTGTGAGTCTGGCCTGAGGCCGGAAACGGCATCCGGCCTCCTGTTTGCCTTCGCCGCCGGCGGAATGATCGCCGGCGAGCTGACGGGCGGAACCCTGGCTGCCGTCGCCCGCTGGCACGGAGGCATCGACGCCAGGTACACGAATATAAAAAACCTGGTTGGCATCCTCAAGGAAAAGCAGACGGACTGGTCGGTGCCGCAGCCCATGTATGCCGGTCTGGTTGCAAACAGCGACCGCCTGGGCGAACTGATCCCGCTGTGCAAGTCGACCGCCGCCTCGACCGACGACCGCAACCTGCGCAACTCGATCCTGAAAGCCACCGTAGCCGCGTGTCTTCAGCAGGTCAAAATGTGGGTCTTCGGGAAATATTACGAGGGTGTGGTTACGAAAGACGACATTCACCGCCTCGGCTTCCTGCTCCCCGGCGAGACCGGCGGACACAAAAGCCGGTCGGGCCCGGTCGACGTCGTGCCGGAAGTGAAAATCCGCGTCCTGTCGCCCGACGCCGTCAAAATCATCGTCGATCAGGCCGCGGCCGAAAATGCGGCGCAGGTAGCTCACGGATGGCCTCCGGGCGTCGAATATGTGCTGATCGTGATCACCTCCGTCAACGAAAACAAAGAAATCATCCGGCAGGTGACGACCACCCTGCACACCAGTTTCGACATGCCCGAAGGCTGTCACGGGCAGCAGTATGCCGCCAAAGCCTCTTTCCTGAAACACGTCAGCGACAGTCCGCGCTTCAGCAATGAGGTGACGTTCTCGATGCCGCTTACGACCGGCGACCTGATCGCCGAACTCGACCGCCAGCATCACGAAGATTACGAAAATCAGATACGCGAAGTCGAACGCCAGCGCCAGGAAATCGAACGCCTGCAGGCCGAACTGAAAACAAAACTGTGATTCAACTGATTTTATGACAGACATGATTGGAAAATGTCGGAACGGTGGTTTAGCCGATTCGCAGGATAACAGGATTGGAGATGAATATAAATCAGTTTAAATCAAATGAATCAAACAAATCACAGTTCCGGAGTATTATATTTTTATAACTTATTTATTATCTTAAATTTCATGAGTAAAAAGAACGTATTTTTTATGGAAAGATGGAAGAGATGCCGCCTGTATCTGTGCGCGCTGTTCTTCCTGAGTGGCTCGCTTGCCGGCTTTGCGCAGGGACGGGTGAGCGGTACGGTGACGGACGCCGGCAGCGGCGAACCGGTCATCGGTGCGAATGTGGTGGAAAAAGGCACCACGAACGGGACGGGTACGGACGCGGAGGGTAAGTTTACGCTCACCGTCGGAAACAGTGCAGTGTTGCAGGTATCTTATATCGGGTACCTGGCGCAGGAAGTGACCGTGGGTAACAGGACCGTGCTGAATGTGATGCTTGCCGAAGACACGCAGGCGCTGGACGAAGTCATCATTATCGGTTACGGCACGGCTAAGCGGCAGGATTTTACCGGCTCGGTAGCTTCCGTCCGGATGGAAGATTCGCCCCTCGCGCTGACATCGAATCTGAATGCGCTCGAAGCGCTTAAAGGCAACGTGGCCGGACTGGACATCGGTACGACGAACTCTGCCGGCGGACAGCCGTCCATGCAACTGCGCGGACAGAAGTCCATCTCCGGTTCCAACGACCCGCTGATTGTCGTCGACGGCGTCATCTACATGGGAAGCCTGAACGACATCAATCCGAACGACATCGCCTCGTACGACATCCTCAAGGACGCCACCTCCGCAGCCGCCTACGGCTCGCGCTCGGCCAACGGCGTGATTGCCATCACCACGAAAAAGGGGAAAACCGGCAAACCCACAGTCACGTTCAATGCAACGGGAGGCATGGAAGTATGGCAGAACAAGCCGGAACTGCTGAAGGGTAAAGAATGGCTCGAATCCGCTCTGGCGCGTCATGGTAATAGCACCGATATTACTTGGATGGCGCCACAGGAAATAGAACGGATGGATGCCGGGCGGGAAATCGACTGGATCGACATGATTAGCCGTACGGGTTATGTACAGGATTATCAGGCAGCCGTTTCCGGAGCAGGCGAGAAGACGAATTACTACATGTCAACGTCCTATTCCAAGAATCAGGGCATTATGATTGGCGACGATTACGACCGCGTTTCCGTACTGGGAAAAATCAGCGCCGACATCACCAACTGGTTGCAGCTTGGGTTGGACGGCGCTTATACCCGCTCGGATTTTTCCGGCGCAGGCGCCAATCTTAATACGGCATTCGGCGTATCTCCGTACTCGGTATTTTATCGCGATGAAGAAAAGAAATTGATTGAGAAGTATCCTGCTCGTGACGGAGGGGCTCGAGTCCATCCGTTATGGGGTGTAACGGACGGTTCGCGTGACAATTTGGATGTACGGAACAATTTTCGCCTCAACGCCTTTGCCGTCGTCAAAGTGCCCTGGATCGAAGGACTGAGTTACCGCTTTAATTATGCAGGCAACCTGAGCAAGAACCAGTCGGGCGATTTCTACTACGAAACGAATTATGTACAGGAAGGTGAATACAATGATCCGACCCGTTATTCGCCGGCTACGTACCAGCGTTTACTGACCAGCGCCAACGGCAATATCAACAATAACTCGACAGGCAGCTGGCTTATCGACCATATCCTGACGTATAAGAATACGTTCGGCAAACATGCCGTTGATGTAACGGCGGTAGCCACCCGCGACCGCAGAAACTGGGAACAGATCATTTCACGCGGAAGCGATTATGCCGCCAACGGAAATACAACTTTAGGCATTAACGGACTGCACAAGGCGACTACACAGAAAGTGGAAATCAGTAAGGATCAACGTTCCAATATCGGCTATTTCGGGCGAGCGTCATACGTATTCGACAACCGCTATTCCCTGATGGCTTCGTACCGTCGCGACGGCGCGTCGGTCTTCGGAGCGGACAACAAATGGGGAGACTTTGCCTCGGCCGGACTCGCATGGAAAGTGACCGAAGAATCGTTTATGAAACCGGTAGAAATGCTGAACAGTTTGAAGCTGAAACTCTCCTACGGCATGAACGGAAACCAGGGCCTCAATCCCTACGGTACGCTTTCGACCATCAACAACGGTTCGACGGGCGGCGTGCGCTATGAGTTCGGCAACAGTACCATCCTCTACGGCATCACGGCCGGCGCGCTGGGCAATGCCTCGCTGGGCTGGGAGTCGACCTCGTCGTGGAACACGGGCTTTGAATCGGCCTGGCTCGGCAACCGCCTCTTCTTCGACCTTGACCTCTACTTCTCACGCACGACCAACCAGATTTTCAATCGCACCATTCCGGTGATGACCGGTTTCAAGGAGATGAAATCCTCAATGGGTGAAATCGGCAACACGGGCGTCGAACTGACGCTCCGCTCGGTCAATATCGAAAACCGCGACCTGAACTGGACGATGGGCTTCACCTTCTGGCTGAACCGCAATAAACTGATTCACCTCTACGGCGAAGACATCGACGGCGACGGCCTGGAAGACGACGACATCGCCAGCAGCCGCTTTATCGGCAAGTCGCTGGGCGCCATCTACGGCTGGGTGCAGGACGGCATTGTGCAGGAAGACGATGCGGCCTATATCCAGATGACCGGAGCCAAGCCCGGCGCACCCAAATACAAGGATCTGGACGGCGACGGCGCCATCGACGACGGCGACCGCGAGATTCTGGGCTACGACAAGCCGAACTTCAAGTTGAACATGAGTAACACGCTTACCTGGAAGAACTGGGAGCTGTATGCCATGCTGGGCGGCACGTTCGGCGGCGGCGGATACTATCAGAAGAGTAATGTCTCGGCCTACATGGTCAGTAACGGAGGAAATTTCGTCAGCAACACCATTTCCATCCCCTACTGGACGCCCGAAAACCGGAGCAATACCTATCCTTCGGGTGCATTCACCGGCGACGGACGTTTCCAGGGACTGCAAAGCCGCGCGTATGTACGGCTGCAGGACGTCACCCTGTCCTACACCTTCCGCGAGCCGTGGGTGCGAAGCCTGAAAATTCAGCATTTGAAGGTTTTCCTGGCCGGGAAGAATGTCTTTACCATCACCGGATGGGAAGGCGGCGACCCGGAAGTGGGCTCCGTCGTGCGCACGGGCGACTATCCCGTCTTTTCGACCTATTCGCTGGGAGCCAATATCAGTTTCTAACTATCAAAACAAATCATTATGAAAAAGATGAAAAGATTATTATGCATCAGTCTGGCGCTGCTGGCCACGCTGCCGGTATGGACAGGCTGTAACGACGATGCGTTCCTGGCCGAAAAACCGGAAACGTTCTATACGGTGGACAATGCCTTCTCGACTTCGGAACAGGTCGACCAGGTGCTGGTCTCCTGCTATTCGCAAATCCGCATGATGTATTGCGGGGTGGAGGAAAACGAAACGTCCTGGGCTTTCGGCGGCGGCAATGGCACGGACATGTTCGACGTGGCCACGCTTCGCCGCGGCTCGCGCTTTAACGACTACGGCATCCTGAATCCTTCGAAAGACGTATTTTATAACAACTATTCGCACTGGTACCAGCTGATCGCCAAGGCTAACCTGGCGCTCTACGCGGCCGAACTGCCGCAGATCACCTGGGCGTCCGAGGCCGACAGGGCCTACGCCGCGGCGCAGGCGCGTTTCTTCCGGGCGTTCTGCTACCGGAACCTGGGCGAGCTGTACGGCGGCGTGCCGATCGTGACCGAAATCACGACCTCGCCGCGCTACGACTACGAGCGTACCAGCCGCGTCGAAACCTATCAGTTTGCCATCGACGAACTGGAGGCCATCCTCAACGACCTGCCCGAAACGACGGCTACCCCCGGCCGGCTGGTGCGCGGCGCCGCGCAGCACACCCTCTGCCAGCTCTATCTCGACAAGGGCCTGGCGCTCGAGGAGGCAGGCAATGCAGGCGAGGCGAAACCGGCCTACGACCGGGCGATTACGTATGGCAACGCGCTGATCGACGGCGGGACGTACGGCCTGATGACCGAACGCTTCGGAACCAGAAAGGATGAACATCCCGACTACTACTATACCCCGAACGTGGCCGAACAGACGCCTGACCGCCTCTACTCGGCGGCAGGCTATCCGCTGGAAGGCAACGTCTTCTGGGACATGTTCCAGGAGGGGAACCAGGATTATCAGGACGGGAACCGCGAGGCCATCTGGTGCGCCCAGATCGATTATGCGGCCTACCGGAAGGAAGACGGCAACTCCAAACTGCAATATACGCGCAGCTACGGGCCTGTCTTCCGCGACAACCTGGCCGACATTGTCAACGGGATGCTCGAAGACGTGGGGGGACGCGGGATCGTCTGCACCACGCCGACGTTCTACACCCGCGACATCATCTACGAAGACAAGTGGGGCGACGACATGCGCAATTCCGAAGCCGTCTTCCGCCGGATCATCCTGGGCAACATCCCCGGCTCGCCCTACTACGGCAAGCCGATTCCCTGGAGCGTGCTCTACAAGGAAGGCGATACGCAGGATGCCATCGACGTGGTGAAGACGTTCAATTTCCCCATCTCCTGCAAGATTGCGACGGACAAGTTCACCGGCCTGGCCGACGGCGAGAACCGCAGTAACCTGTTCCGCGACGAATACCTGATCCGCCTGGCGGAGACCGTGCTGCTGCGCGCCGAGGCCAAATGGCGCGGGGGCGACAACGCAGGGGCGGCGGCCGACATCAACCTGCTGCGCGATCGCGCCAAATGCGGGTACAGGGTGCAGCCGTCGGACGTCAATGTGGAACTGATTCTCGACGAACGCGCCCGCGAACTGCTCTACGAGGAGACGCGCTGGAACACGCTGCTCCGCATGGGCGGAACAATTGCCTCGGAACGGATCAAAAAGTATGCGTATTTTGACGACCCGCGTGCCACGCTGACGAAGAACATCAACCTCTGGCCCATTCCGCAGCTCGTGATCGACACGAACAAGGACAAGCCGATGGCGCAAAACCCCGGATGGTGAAGCGTATGAAGCATTAAGAATGGCGAATGGCCGTGCCGGACCGCCGGTACAGGGACCGGCAACCGGCACGGCCTCCCGTTCGATGGAAAAAGAATGACATATATAAAAGGTATAGATTATAAAGGTATAGATTATGAAATAGATATACAAGACTATTGTAGAGCTTTACGACCTGATGATATCGTCGCGCAAGGACGATCATTACGGTCGGGTGGTGTCGACCGGTTCGCTGACCGTGGACGACCTGGTAGAAATCGCCGTCTTGCGGCGAACGGACCTGAACGCCGCCACGCTGAAGGCCTCCTACCTGC
>JAIRXI010000051.1 GCA_031268395.1 Tannerella sp.
CGGAATGTGGACGAAAAAGGGGCACGGCAGACACCTGCCGGGGCTGTGACAATCCACCTGTCTTGCCCTGTGCGAAATAAGTCCGTACCGAACACATTCCGTCCCTGGCCGGGACGGGTGGGGTTCCGCGTGTTCCCTTTTCTACCAACATTCCGTCCCGGCCGGGACGGGCCTTCCGTAACGATGAACGAGGAACGAGGAACGATGAACGGGGTTTGCCCGTCAGGGCATTTATATCCATAGCATACCAATAGCTCCCTTGCAGGATGGAACTCCGTACGGAGTTCAACAGCCGGTTTGATCGCTTTTTCTATGGATATGAATGCCCGATGGGCAAACCCCGTTCATCGTTCATCGTTCATCGTTAATGACGTTCATCGTTAAGGAAGACAATCTCATTTCCACCTGATTTTAATAACAAAACAACCTCAGTAGCGGCAAGCAGGCATGAACCCTCCGGCAAAACCTCATTACCTTATTATTTATAACCGGGGAGTAAGGAGGTAATGAGATCCGCCTGTATGCTCATCTGCTACTGAGGTTGTTTTGTTATTAAAAGGAGGTTATCTGTCCGAACCGCAGGTTTGCCGTGCGGCTATCATCAAGCGCTTTGTTCCCTGAACACATGGTTTTAGCAGAGAACCTTCATCGTTCATCGTTCATCGTTCATCGTTCTCCTCGTCTTCTGCCGCCAGATTTCGATCATTCCGGGCAGGATGGAAACAAGGATGATTGCGATGATCAGCAGGCTCAGATTCTGTTTCACAAAGTCCACGTTGCCGAAGAAATAGCCGGCATACATGAACAGCGCAACCCATGCGACGCCTCCGACGACATTGAAACTGAAGAAATGTGGATAACTCATCTTTCCCATTCCGGCTACAAAGGGTGCAAACGTGCGTACGATGGGGACGAAACGGGCAAGGATAATGGTTTTGCCGCCGTGTTTTTCATAAAAGTCGTGCGTCTTTTTAAGATATGCCTGTTTGAATATCCTTGAATTTGGATTCCGGAACAGTTTTTTTCCAAAAAATTTCCCGATGAAATAATTGCAGGCATCTCCGAGAATGGCTGCCAAAATCAGGAGAATTACCATCAGATGGACATTGATATGGCTGGTTCCAAGAGCGGCCAGCGTTCCGGCGACGAAGAGGAGCGAATCGCCCGGCAGGAAGGGCGTGACGACCAGCCCCGTTTCGCAGAAAATAATCAGGAACAGAATGCCGTAGATCCATGCGCCGTAGTCCCGAACCAGTTCGGCCAGGTGAACATCTATGTGAATGACGAAATCAATCAGGAACTGAATTAAATCCATGTTGTCGGTTTATGATATATTTAATTGTTGTGAAATCCGTTTGTCAGATAGCTGGACGAGAGCTGATCCGAAGCAACGCACTCGGCCGGCCGGGGATGAATCTCGCTGGCCTGCAAAAAGCCGTTCGCTGTCAGCAGCCTGTCCGGGAATCCCCTGACGGTCGAGAATATCCGGTGCAGATACCCGACAATCATCTCCGGCGGACATTTGGCATATTTCCTGCAAAACCGTTTCATGTCGCCTTCCATCAGATAATTCATCGCCTTGTGAATGGGGAGGTATGACTTCTTTACCTGCGGTTCCGTCAAACGGTGAATCTCTTCGATCAGCTGTTTCACGTTTTGCCCCAGGCTGTACATGTTTTTCATCATTTCCGGCATCCTGTTTCCCTGTACGGAAGCCTGATAGACGGCGTCCAGGATGTCTACGGTGATTTCGACGGCTTCGTCCTGTTCGCCCGTGGCCAGGTGAACGAAGGCCTGCAAGGCGAGCAGCAGCAGGTCTTTCGGGAAGCGGGCGGCCATTTCCGGCAGGATTTTGCCGGCTTCGTTTTCGCGTCCGGTTTCGAGGCAGCAGCGGATATAGTTCTTGTACAGCGTCAGCCCCCGGGCGATGTCGAGATCGTCGAGCAATCCCTTGAAGAGGGCATACGCCTGTTCGAAATGCTCCGATTTCATGTAACATTCTGCCAGATATGGCTGGATGTTCTGGCTGGAGTGGCCGTCCGACAGCAATTCCAGATAGACGTCGATCGCTTTTTCATAATGCTCGTTCATAAACAGGCAGTAGGCTTTCATCACTTTGATTTCGACATCCGAGTCGTCGCAGGCAAGGGCAAAGTCGAACGCATCGACGGCCTTGTCGTAATCGCTCTGCATGAGGAAGAGCCGTCCCTGCATATACCAGTAATCCGCCGAGTAGGGGTCTGTATCAATCAGTTCGCTGCAAATCGACAGCGCCTGCTGCGGCTGTCCCTGCATTTCCAGGTAGTAGCAGTACTCTTCCTTCAGGATCAGGTTGTCCGGGAAGATCGCCAGTCCGCGCTGAAGAAGTATCTGCGCTTCGTTGAAGCAGTTCAGTTCGTTCATGACGGGCGCCAGGTATTCGAAGATCTCTTCCAGTTCGTCGCTGTTTTCCGCCTGTTTTTTTTCGACATACTCCCATACCTCGTCGAAACGGTCCAGGGCGCAGAAACATTCCATCTTCAGCAGTTCCAGTTCCGGGTCGTCCGGGTCGCCGATACGTTCGATTGCCCGGAGCGCCGTGTCATAGTCTTCGCGGTAGACCAGTGCGCGGCACATCCGTATCTTGATGTCCTGATTTTCGGGGTGCAGTTTTTGTCCGAGTTCCAGTACTTTTTCGTAATGATCGAAATCGTCTTCTTCTTCAAAATAATCCAGGAGATCAACAATCTCGTCCGCATCGAAATACATCTCGGTACCGTTGCTTTCCATCAGGGAATAACGTTGCAGAATATATTCCATTTCGTCCATTTGAAATTCGGTTTTAAGTTTGGCTTACACATTTAATATCTTGCTCCAGGTATCTTTCAGCGAGACCGTCCGGTTGAAGATGAGCTGTTTGTCGCTGCTGTCGGGGTCGAGGCTGAAATAGCCGATGCGCAGGAACTGGAAATGATCGCAGGGTTTGGCGCGGGCCAGGTCGGCCTCCACGAAGCAGTTTGTCAGCGCCTTGAGCGAATCGGGATTTAACAGTTCCGCCAGGGATCTGTCTTTTTCTTCGGACGGGTTTTCCGCAAGAAACAGCCGGTCGTACAGCCGCACCTCGGCCGGCAGCGCATGTGCCGCAGAAACCCAGTGAATCGTGCCCTTGACCTTGCGGTTGCTTTCCGGCATCCCGCTGCGGGTCTGCGGGTCATATTCCGCATACACTTCTTCTACCTCGCCGGCTGCATTTTTCCGGCAACCCGTGCATTTTACGATATAGGCACACCGCAGACGCACTTCCTGTCCGGGTGTCAGGCGGAAATACTTTTTCGGCGCCTCTTCCATGAAATCCTCCCGTTCGATATACAGTTCGCGAGAGAAGGCAATTTCATGTGTTCCGGCAGACGGGTTTTCGGGATTGTTGACCGACTCCATCATCTCGACCCTGTCTTCGGGATAATTGGTGAGAATCAGTTTCACGGGATGGATCACGGCCGCCACGCGCCGCGCCGTCGCGTTCAAGTCTTCGCGCACGGCATGTTCCAGCAGGGCCATGTCGATGATGCCTTCATATTTGGTGTAGCCGATCCGGTCGACAAACTTCCGGATGGCCGAGGGCGTATAGCCGCGCCTGCGGAGGCCGCAGAGGGTTGGCATCCGCGGGTCGTCCCAGCCGCTGACCAGTTTTTCGTTGACCAGTTGCAGCAGTTTCCGCTTGCTCATGATGGTATAGGTCAGATTCAGCCGGTTAAATTCCGTCTGATGCGGGCGACAGGCGCTGCCGTCTTTCAGCAGTTCGACGAAATAGTCGTACAGGGGGCGGTGTACTTCAAACTCCAGCGTGCAGAGCGAATGGGTCACGCCTTCGAAATAATCGCTCTGGCCGTGTGCGAAGTCATACATCGGGTAGACTTTCCACCGGGTATCGGTACGGTGATGCGGCCATTTGATGATCCGGTAGATGATCGGATCGCGAAAGTGCATGTT
>JAIRXI010000094.1 GCA_031268395.1 Tannerella sp.
CCAACATTCCGCCGCTGGCCGGGACGGGCCGTTTTTTACCGGCAGGGTCTCTTCCGGATACGACGGGGATGTGTCTAATGAACATGTTGAGATTATTCCCCCGCCCACCCCTCCCCGCCGGGACGGAAGGCGGACGGAAAGGGACGCGGCGGACAAGGCGGGAGGAGGCGCCGGCGGGTGACAGACACGACAGGGGAAGCGTCCAATGGACATGTACACAATGCCCCCGTTCATCGTTCATCATTCATCGTTCATCGTTAATAAGCGGCAATGCGCCTGTTGCACGCCAGCGGAGAAAGCGTTACCTTTACCGCCGGAATTAATCATACCCAATTATGCGATTATATGCAGGAAAGATGATATGGGCAGGCATCGGATGGCTTGTTTGCCTGGCCGCTCAGGCGCAGATAAAAACGCTTCGCCCGATGGAATACGGGACATACATGGAACTGGTCTGTAAACAGAATCTCGGCTATGCGGCGGAAAGACTCGGCGTGAGCGTGGCCGGCGCCGAAGCGCAGGCGGCCCGCGTGTTCAACGACCCGCAGGTGAGCGTGGAATATGCCGACAACGACGAACGCCGCCTGCAGATGGGGCGGTCGGTCTCCGTGGAACTGGGCAAGACGTTTTCCTTTGGCAAGCGCAGCGCACGGATCGACCTGGCCGAAAGCGAGAAGGAACTGAACGAATCCCTGCTCGAAGACTATTTCCAGCGGCTGCGCGCCGAAGCGACGCTGGCCTGGTTCGAAGCCCTCAAACAGGCCGCACTGCATGACGTCAGGGAAAACTCGTGCGAACAGCTCCGCCGCCTGGCCGAAACCGACAGCATCCGTTTCGCCCTGGGCAGCATCACCGACGTGGACGCCCTGCAAAGCCGGCTCGAAGCGGAAAAGGCCGCCGCCGGACTGCTGGAGTCGTATGCCGGTATGCTCAATGCCTGCGAAGCAACGGGTGTGTGGACCGGCGTTTTCGACCCGCATCTCCTGCCCTGCCCTGCCGGCGTCCTGCGTCTTCAGGAACGTGCGTTCGACGCCGGCCTCCTCCTGCAGACCGCCCTGGAAAACCGGGCAGACCTGGCCGCCGCCCTGAAAAGCGTCGACGTCGCCCGGAAGGCGCTGCTGGTCGCCCGGCGCGAACGCAACACCGATGTCGACCTGGCGCTCGGATACAGCTACAATATGGAAGTGCGCAACGAAATCGCCCCCGCCCCGGCATTCAACGGCCTCACGCTGGGCGTCTCCGTCCCGCTGAAATTCTCCGTCGCCAACCGGGGCGCCCTCCGCGCGGCCGAATTGCGGCAGCAGCAGGCCGAACTCAACTACCGGCAGGCCGAACTGGAAATCCGGACCTCCGTCGTGCAGCACCTGCGAACCTATGCCGCCCGGCTCGAACAGGCGAAACGCTTTGAGGCCGGCATGTTGGACAGGGCACGGGCCATCCTGGAGGGGAAACGCTACAGTTATGAGCGCGGCGAAACGTCGCGACTGGAAGCGCTGGTGGCGCAACAAACCTTCGACGACCTGCAGGCCGCATACATCGAAACGGTCTTCGACAGCCTGGCCGCACTGATCGAACTCGAACGCAGCGCCGGCATCTGGGACATCGCCGTCGAATAGCCTGAAAATGGGCACGGCAAGGTACTGCGATTCGATACAGAAAGGTCCGGGAGCAAAAACAGTCATTAGTGAAGAATGGCATTGCTGCACAAATTACTCCGCAGGAGTTGTATATCCACAGCATACGAATTAGCCAAAAAAGCGTACATTTGCGTATGCGGAAAATTATCCACATCGATATGGACGCGTTCTATGCATCTGTAGAACAGCGCGACCACCCCGAACTGCGCGACAAGGCGATAGCGGTCGGCTATGGCGAGGCGCGCGGCGTGGTCTCCACCGCCAGCTACGAAGCGCGCAGGTTCGGCGTACATTCCGCCATGCCGTCGCTGACCGCCCGGAAGATGTGTCCCCAACTGATTTTCGTCCAGCCCCGTTTCGAGGTCTATCACGAAGTGTCCATGCAAATTCGCGAAATCTTTCTTGAATACACGGATTTGGTGGAGCCTCTGTCGCTGGACGAAGCGTTTCTGGATGTGACGGTCAACCGTAAAAACAACCCGTCGGCCAGCCTGATTGCGCAGGAAATTCAACAGCGGATTTTCGGAAAAACGCACCTGACGGCTTCTGCCGGAGTATCCGTCAACAAGTTTCTTGCCAAAATCGCTTCCGACTATAAAAAACCGAACGGGCTTTTCGTCATCCCCCCGGACAGGATTGAGCCGTTTGTGGAGAGCCTGAACATCGAACAGTTCTTTGGCGTGGGGAAAGTCACCGCACAGAAGATGCACGCACATCGCATTTTTACCGGACATGACCTGAAACAGCGGACGGAGAGTGAACTGGTCGAGCTTTTCGGCAAGGCGGGACACGACTTCTACCTCCGCGCCCGCGGGATCGACCACCGCGAAGTGACGCCCAACCGGGCAGTCAAATCCGTCAGCAGCGAAACGACTTTCCAGCAGGACAAGGATAACCGGATGCTGCTCACGGTGGAACTGTATCACCTGGCCAGGGAGGTTTTCGAGCGGATACAGACGGAACAGTTTTTCGGGCGGACGATTACGGTCAAGATCAAGTATGCCGATTTCAAGACCATCACCCGAAGCAGGACCCTGCCGCACCGAATCACCGCCTTTCAAGAATACTGGCCGGCCGCGCGCGAACTGATGAAACTGATCGATCTGTCCGGGCCTCCGGTGCGGCTGATCGGTTTTGGCATCAGCCATGCCGAAGACGAACCGCCGCCGGAAGTTTCGCAACTGGAACTCTTCTGACGCCGTTTCTTCCGTTTTTTGGGTGCGCTTTCTCCATGCTTCCTTTGAAGGGAGCCGGCCCGTCTGGAAAAAATCGTTTATCTTCGCGTTAAAAATCGCCGGGTGCATTATATAATAAGATTTTTATGAAAGAATACTGTTTTCAAATCGAAATGAAAGTTCGCGACTACGAATGCGATTTGCAGGGCGTAGTGAACAATTCCAACTACCAGCGCTACATGGAGCATACACGTCACGAGTATCTGGAGACGCTGGGAGAGAATTTCGGGGACATGCACGCGAAAGGGATTGATGCATTTGTTTCGCGCGTGGATATCCGGTTCAGACATGCGCTGCGGAGCGGCGACCGTTTCCGCTCGTGCCTCAACCTGTGGAAGGAAGGCCCCAGGCTGGTGTTCGGTCAGGACATTTACCGCCTCCCGGACGGGGTGCTGGCCGCTTCCGGACGGGTGGAATCGGTGGTGGTCGAAAACGGCAGGCTGACGCGGGGCGAATATTTCGACCGCCTGACGGCAAACGGGTAAGCCTTATGGTCGAAGATAAACGTATCTACCTGATCGCGCTCAGCCAGCTCAAAGGCGTCGGCTGCGCTCTTGCCCGGCATCTGTTACAGTATTTCGGAGAGGCGGAAGCTGTTTTTACGGAAAAGGGACGTTTGCTGGAAAAGGTTCCCGGCATCGGCAGGCATACGGTTGCCGGGATACTGGAAACACGTGCGGAGGCGTTGCTTGGCGCCGAACGGGAACTGGCCTTTGTCGAAAAAAACAGGATCCGCCTCTACTTCATTACGGAAAGCGATTATCCCACGCGCCTGCACTACTGCCAGGATGCGCCCGCCGTCTTCTATTTCAAGGGGAATGCAGACCTGAACGCGCGACACATTCTCGGCATCGTCGGTACCCGCAAGGCTACGGATTACGGGAACGGGCTGACGGTCGCGCTCCTGAAAAACCTGGCGGAGATGTTTCCCGGACTGCTGATCGTCAGCGGGCTGGCGTATGGGATCGACGTCTGCGCACACCGGAATGCGCTGAAGAACGGATTGCCTACCGTCGGCGTGCTGGCGCACGGGCTGGATCGAATCTATCCGGCCGTTCACCGCAATGTGGCCGTCGAGATGCTGGAAAACGGCGGCCTGCTGAGTGATTTTACCAGCGGGACCGTTCCGGCGCGGGAAAATTTCCTGCAACGCAACCGGCTGATTGCCGGACTGACCGATGCCACAGTGGTAGTAGAATCTGCCGAAAAAGGGGGCGCCCTCGTGACGGCCGACATCGCCTTTTCGTATGGCAGGGAGGTCTATGCGTTCCCCGGACGCACCATGGACAGACATTCCGGCGGATGCAACCGGCTGATACAGGTGAACAAGGCGGGGCTGATCACCTCTGCACACGACCTGGCGGCGGCGCTCGGCTGGGATGCGGGCGAAGCGTCTGCCCCGAAGGATGCCATGCTGCCTTTCCCGCGTGACATACCGGATCATCCGCTCCTCAATCTCCTGGCCGAAAAGGGAGAAATGCAAGTCAACGAACTGGCGGCAGCAAGCGGTATGCCCATCTGCCAGCTTTCTCCGATGCTTTTTGAACTGGAACTGGCCGGACATGTGAAAGTGTTGCCCGGCAATGTGTACAAACTGATGCCATGATCTTTTTGATCCTGAAGATCGAAAAAAGGACGGAGAGCATCTCAAAAGTACACAGACGTATCGTTATTGGGTGACGGTCAAGCGCGGGACACCCACAGGTTATTCATTTCGCCTCCCCGAAAGTCCGGCTCACATCGTATAAAGCGTACTGATGGATTCATTGCGGCATACGCGGCGGATGGATTCGGCAAACATCCCGGCCACCGAAAGCACCGTCACTTTTTCGCTTTTCCGGGTGTAGGGAATGGAATCGGTAAAGATGATTTCCGACAGGGCCGACCGGTCGACGCGCCGGGAAGCAGGATCGGACATCACGGCATGGCTGGCCAGGGCGCGGACCGATCTTGCCCCGCTCCGGATCATCAGGTCAGCCGCTTTCGTGATCGTGCCGGCCGTATCCACAATATCGTCCACCAGCAGGACATCCCTGTCCGTCACGTCGCCGATGATTTTCATGTCGGCCACTTTGTTGGCCTTCGCACGCGACTTGTGACAGATCACCATCGGGATTTTAAAGTATTTGGAATAGTTGCTGACGCGCTTGCTGCCACCCACGTCCGGTGTCGCCACCACGAGGTTGGCCAGCGGAAAGGTCGACTCGATAAACGGCAGGAAAACGGTCGAAGCATACAAATGGTCTACCGGCACGTTGAAGAAACCCTGAATCTGATCGGCATGTAAATCCATTGTGATTAGCCGGTTCAGTCCCGCCACGCCCAGCAGGTCGGCTATCAGTTTCGCCCCGATAGACACGCGGGGCTTGTCTTTCCTGTCCTGACGCGCCCAGCCGAAATAGGGGATCACGGCGATGATCGAGTGCGCCGAAGCCCGCTTGGCTGCATCCATCATCAGCAGCAATTCCATCAGGTTATCGGAATTGGGGCAGGTGGACTGTACCAGAAAAACGTCTCTGCCACGAATGGACTCCTCGTACGAAACGGAAAATTCACCATCCGCAAAACGTTCCACATTCATCTGTCCCAGTGGACAGTCCAGACAGTGACAGATTTTCTCTGCCAGATAGCGGGAATGGGATCCCGCAAAAACCAGGAAGGGCCTGTTTAAACTCATTTGAACAAACTTTTAAAACCGCTTGCAAAAGTACGAAACTTCCGACGATGTTCATTGCCGAAATTATATTATTTTTGTCTCCATATTTTTTTGAGTAACGGAAAGATGACAAAACAATGACGGAAAAAAGAAAAGAGAAACGGCGCCGGATCGTGCGCCTGTGGCTGTTTGCCGCTACAGTCTGGACGGCTGCGGGCGTTGCCGCACCGTTGTCTGCGGGCGATTTTGCTCCGGCAGACATGCCATCGGCAGATTCAACGCTGCTGAAAACGGAACCCGATTCGACGCAGGTCGAAACGTTGATGTTGCAGATGAGGGAAATGGAACTTCGGGAAATCATGCTGCGCGCAGAACTGGAAAGGACCCGCCTTGCCGGACGGACGGACGATTCGCTCAAAGCGGCCGGGCAGCGGAGGCAGATCGATTCGCTGCGCGTGATCACGCCGGCCGTGCCTGTCGCGGTAGACGGCGACACCCTGTTCGTCATCTATGCCCGGCAGGGCGGACTGACGCCCCGACGCCGGGCAGAAAACGCGCGGGAGAATATTCTCGAAGCCGGAAAAAACCTGGCGTTCGGCAGAGATTCGCTGCGCATCGAAAACGGCATGTCCCTCACAGATCTCATGTATGGCGAAAAGGTGCTGTTCAGCATCACCGACCAGGATGCCTGTTGGGAACATACCACGCGCGACGAATTGGCACGGCGATATGGCATTTCCGTATCCCGGAAAATCGACGAGCTGAAACGCGAAAACGGACTGGCGCAGTGGCTCAGGCGCGCGGGACTGTTCCTGCTGGTTGTCCTGCTGCAGGCGGGACTGTTCCGGCTCACCGGCCGCCTGTTCCTGAACCTGCGCCGGAAAATCACCCTCCTGGAAAAACAGAAAAAACTCAAACCGCTCGTCGTCCGTGACTACGAGGTGCTGAACATCCACCGACAGGAGAAGGCGCTGGAAATCCTGGCAAAAGGATTGAAATGGATGCTGATACTGTTGCAGTTCGCTTTCAGCGTACCCATTCTGTTTGCCATCTTTCCGCAGACGCAGTCGTTTGCCGAAACACTGTTTTCATACGCTTTCGAGCCGCTGAGGATGATTTTCTGGTCGGTCATCCTCTACATTCCCAAACTGTTCCGGATCATTATCATTTGCCTCTGCATCCACTTTCTGGTGAAGGGGATACGGTTCATTGCCCGCGAAATCGAACATGAGAAACTGAAGATCAACGGATTTTTCCCGGACTGGGCACAGCCGACGTTCAACATCATCCGGTTTTTCCTCTACGTGCTTATGGTCGCGATGATCTACAACTACCTGCCATACTCAAATTCAGCCATTTTCAAGGGCGTGTCCGTTTTCGTCGGGCTGATGGTATCGCTGGGTTCGAGCACCGTCATCGGGAACATGCTGGCCGGGTTCGTCATCACCTACATGCGCCCCTTCAAGACGGGCGACCGCATCAAGATAGACGATACCGAGGGGCATGTCATTGAAAAGAGTCCGTTCGTCACGCGCCTGCGGACGCCGAAAAACGAAATCGTCACCATCCCCAATTCAAAGGTCATGTCGTCCAATATTACCAACCACAGCGCCTCGGCAAGGATCTACGGACTGATCATCCATACCGAAGTCGGTTTCGGGTTCCATGTCCCCGGGCAGCAGGTTCGCCGGCTGCTGGTACAGGCGGCGCTGGAAACGCCCTGCGTACTTGCCGATCCGGAGCCGTTTGTGCTTGAAACGGAATGGAAGGATTCCTATCCCGTATACCAGATCAATGCCTGCGTGAAAGAAGTCGACAACCTGCCGGCGGTTTATTCCGACCTGAACCGGCACATCCATGATGTCTTTCAGGAGGCCGGGATCGAACTGATTCTTCCGCATTACTACGCCGGACGCGACGGCAATCCGGTCGCCATGCCGCCCGAATATTTGGAAAAACGCCCATGAAGTCACAGATTTAATGGGTTCGTGTACCGTTGGCGCTGTAAGCATCCCAAATCCCCCGTCGTGTATTTTTGCCTGTTCCATTGGGACGGGCCACATTGCGTTGCGGGCCGTTTTTTACCGGCAGGCCCTCTTCCGGGCACGACGGGGAAACATCTAACGGACATATTGGGTTTAACTCTTTCCGGATCAGCAAGATTACTGTTTCGACAGGGTGGCTCGACTGTTAAAAAACAGCCCCCGGCAAAAAAAAGTACTGAAAATGTTTGGTGGTATAAAACGGAAAACATACTTTTGCGGCCATAACAATTACCAACAAAATAGAACATGTATAAACTT
>JAIRXI010000127.1 GCA_031268395.1 Tannerella sp.
GGTCAACATCATATTCTGAGTATAAACGAGGACGACTACCCGAAGGACTACCGCCCCATCATCCGCCGTCTGCGCAAGGCCGTCGAGAGCGAACAGATTCAGGTAGAAATGGAATATGAGGACGACTATCTGGAAGAACTTCAAATCTGGGAACGGAGGAACGCCAAAAAGGATAAGGTCATTGAAGAAAAGGACAAGGCGCTTGAAGAAAAGGACAAGGCGCTTGAAGAAAAAGATAAGGCGCTTGAAGAACAGAAAAAGGTCATTGAGGAATTAAAGCAGCAGTTAGCCGGAAGCCGGAAGTAAAATCCTCCCTCCGAATGTGAATATGTTCGGCTGCCTGCCGCCAATGTATCAAAACGTTTATCTGTTACGATAATTCGGTTTGTTTCCCATCCGGATTCGCAGGACGCCGCCGTCGACAATGTCCTGATGAGTGATATAGGAGGGGTGCGGACTGGCTTTCCCGTTCAGCTCCACCGACTGGATGTAGATGTTTTCCGCGGAATTGTCGATTGCTTCGATGACAAACTGACGGCCGTTTTCCAGGTTGACGGTCGCCCTGTCGAACAGCGGACTTCCAAGCACGTACCTGCCGGAGGGCGTAAATACGGGATAGAAACCGAGGGCGGAGAGGATGTACCAGGCCGACATTTGTCCGCAATCCTCGTTGCCGATGATTCCGTCGGGTTTGTCGGTGTAAAATTTCTCCATGATGTGCCGGACATGGCGCGCGGTTTTCCACTGCTGCCCGACGCATGCGTACAGATAGGCGATGTGGTGGCTTGGCTCGTTGCCATGGGCGTACTGCCCGATTTGACCGGTCAGGTCTATCAGCACATCAGGGTCGGCGGGGTCTGAATCCAGCGAGAAAAACCGGTCCAGCCGGTCGACAAAGGCCTCCCGCCCGCCCAGGAGTTCAACCAGCCCGTCGACATCCTGAGGCGCCAGCCACAGGTACTGCCAGGCGTTGCCCTCGGCATAGTCCGTCGCGTAGGGGCGATTGGACTTGAGCGGGTCGAACACCGGATTCCATTCGCCGCCGGCCATTTTCCCCCGGAAGAATCCGCTTTCCGGGTCATAGTACAGCCTGTAATTTTCAGCCCTTTTCATAAAATAACCGTAATCGTCCGTCTTCCCCAGTTTTTCGGCCGCCAGCGCGATAGCGGCATCACCAATGGCATATTCGAGCGCCGTCGCCACGGGGCGGTTTTTCATCACATCCGACGGAATGGGTTTCAGTTCGCGCACGAACTCCAGTCCGCGGATATCGCTCATCGCCGTCGTTTTCATCGCATGGTACGCCCATTCCGCATCAAAACCCGCACAGCCTTTCAGCAAAGCCTCGGCGATTACCTGGAAGCTGTTGATGCCAACCATTGTGCCGGTATCGTATCCGCGCAGGTGCCAGATTGGGAGCGCCCCGGTCTGATCAAAAACGGCCAGCATGCTGTTGACAAAATCGCCGGCCCTGCCGGGATTGACAATGGTATAGAACGGATGCGCCGCCCGGTAGGTGTCCCAGAGCGAAAAAATCGTGTAATTGTCATGAGCCGCTTTCCTGTACACTTTCCAGTCCGCACCCATATAGTCGCCATTGTGGTCGTTGAACAGGGACGGATGCATCATGGCATGGTACATCGAAGTGTAAAAAATCCGTTTCTCCGCTTCGTTTTCCGTCTCGACCCGGATTTTAGCCAGTTCCTTTTCCCATTTGTCCAACGCCCGGTTCGTGATGTTTTCAAAATCCCAGTCCGGGACTTCGGCCTTGATGTTTGCCAGCGCATTGTCGGCGCTGACGGGCGATATCCCGACTTTCAGCAAGACTTCCCGGGGCGCCTGCGGGAACGTTATCAAACCCCGGACCGCTTCGCCCTTTCCCTTTTTCCCACTGACCTTTCCGTCATTATCATACACCCGGAAATCCCTGACCGGTATCGACGTCCGTATGGCAAAAAACACCTGCTGCTTTTTCGCCCAGCCGGACGATGAGCGATAGCCCTTTATGGTGTGCGAATCGGCCAGTTCGATGTACGTGTCGGTCGACGCATCGTTTATGCCGTCTTTCAAGTCAATGATGATGCGGGCATTTTCCCCCTGTGGAAACCGGTATTTGTGGAACCCGACCCGTTCGGACGCCGTCAGTTCCACTTCCACGCCGTAGTCGTCCAGCTTCACGGCATAATATCCCGGCCTTACCTTTTCGTTCGCATGCGAATAAAGCGACGAATAGCCGCTGTAGCGCTGCGTTTCCACTCCCCTGTCCAGTTTTATTTCGCCCATGTAGGGCATAATCAGGATGTCGCCCAGGTCGCCGATTCCCGTCCCGCTCAGGTGCAGCTGGGGAAAACCGATGATGACGCTGTCCCGGTAATTGTACCCGGAGCACCAGTCCCACCCCTTGTAAAAATTGGACGGCCCGGCCTGCACCGCCCCAAAAGGAACATTGGCGCCGACAAAAACATGTCCGTGTCCGCCCGACCCGATATGGGGATCCACACAGTCGACGAGGCGCTGCGCCTCCGCCTCCGCAAGTCTCGAAAGAAGCGCCATGCAGCAGGCAATGTTGATAAGTTTTCGTTTATTCATTTGCTGATTTTTCCACCCGTCTAAACCTCGTTGTCCGCACGAATAATTTCTTCAATCTTTTCTCTGTCAAGGCCGGTAATGAGCCGGATTTGCTCTATGGGAAATCCATTGCGGCTGCAGGTAATTACCACTTCCGCCAGGCTTTTCTCCCGGCCGATAACTTCGCCTTCCGCCAGGCCTTTTGCCTGGCCGTCGACGTAGAATGTGCGTTCGACCAGGATGGCGTCCCGATATTTTTCATACGCATCCAGTTGAGCCTTCGTGTACGAATTGCGTTCCAGATACTGCACCGCGCTGCGCACGACCTCGTTGTCCAGCAATTCCGCAGGCACCTCCGTCGAGGAGTTTCGGATTTGCGTCAGGAACGTCAGCCACAGGTCGTACAGTTTTCTGTCCGCACGGTTGGTCGGACGGAACTTGGGCAACTCGATGAACACCAGTTCCAGTCCCTCTATCTGCTTCTCCACGTTGGCTACGTTCACGATCTTGTAGTCGTGGTAGTACACCGATTCGTCGGGGTCGAACGTGTCGTTCACGAAGTTCAGGGCGTATACCGGCTGTATGAGGCGGTAATCCTCGCCGCTGTCCAGCTGTTTCACATACGCCTTGGAGGCGTTGAGCAGCACGCGGCTCTTGAAGCTCTCCGTCCAGTGCATCTGCAT
>JAIRXI010000190.1 GCA_031268395.1 Tannerella sp.
CCTTCCCGGGCAAACGGGCTGTCTTTGGCGTACGTCTGCCGGTCGCCGTCATAAGAACCTTTTCTGTCTGCCGGTTCGGGGAAGAAGGGTTTTTGCTGTCTGTCCGACGCCGTTCCGTAATCTCTGTTTTTCCCGGCAAACGGGCTGTCTTTGGCGTATGTCCGCCGGTCGCCGTCATAAGAACCTTTTCTGTCTGCCGGTTTGGGGAAGAAGGGTTTTTGCTGTCTGTCCGACGCCGTTCCGAAGTCCCTGCCTTCCCGGGCAAACGGGCTGTCTTTGGCATACGTCCGCCGGTCGTCGTCATAAGCCCCTTTTCTGTCTGCCGGTTTGGGGAAAAAGGGTTTTTGCTGTCTGTCTGGCGCCGTTCCGAAGGCCCTGCCTTCCCGGGCAAACGGGCTGTCTTTGGCGGACGTCTGCTGGTCGTCGTCATAAGATTCTTTTTTCTCTGCCGGTTTGTGTGGCCTGTTCAGTTCCGTTTTGTAATCACTGTTTGTTCCGGCAAACAGTTTGTAGCAGTGAAATTCGCATTCGAGCGGGCCGTTCATCAGTTTGATTTTCCGGTCGGGACGCAGTCCGATGTTATCAAAGTACGATTCTTTGTAGCTCAAAATCCAGGCCCGGTATCCGGTAAAGACGTGTTTGAGCCGTTCGCCGATCATCCGGTAGAGGTTCAGGATATCATTGGCGGTGATACGTTCGCCGTAGGGAGGATTCGTTACCAGAATGCCTTCTCCGGGCGCTTCGGCGTATTGCTGGAAGGGGAGCGTTTTCAGTTCGATGTATTTTGTCAGGCCGGCGTTGCGGACATTTTCGCGCGCCAGTTCGATGGCGGCCGGCGAAATATCCGACCCGAAACACTTGAAGGCAAAGCCGCGTTCGCCGGAGTCGTCGTGATAGATTTCGTCAAACAGTTCTGCGTCGTAGTCGTTCCATTTCTCGAAGGCATATTCCCTGCGGTAGAGGCCGGGAGGGATGTTGAGAGCAATCATGGCCGCTTCGATCAGCAGCGTGCCGGAGCCGCACATCGGGTCGACGAAGTCGGATTCGCCCCGCCAGCCGGTCAGCAGGATCATCCCCGCGGCCAGCACTTCGTTCAGCGGCGCTTCACCCTGCGCCGTCCGGTAGCCGCGCCGGTGCAGGCTTTCGCCCGAGCTGTCGAGCGAAACGGTGCAGTCGTGATGCGAAATGTGGATATGGATGTACATGTCCGGACGGTTGATCCGGACGGAAGGGCGTTTCCCGGACTTTTCGGTGAAATAGTCCGCGATCGCATCCTTGGTACGGTAGGCCACGAATCTGGAATGGTTGAACGACTCGGAATAGATAACCGCGTCTACGGAAAACGTACTGTCGGGCGAGAAATAGCGTTCCCATTCGATTTTTTTCACTTCTTCGTAGACGGTATCCGCGTTGTTGGCCTTGAACCGGGCAACCGACTTGAGGATGCGCAGGGCCGTCCGGCAATGCAGGTTGGCCCTGTACATGAGCGCCTTGTCGCCCCTGAACGAGACCATGCGACGCCCCGCCACGACCTCTTCCGCCTGCAGAGCGGACAACTCTTCCGCCAGCACCTCTTCCAGGCCGTGCAGCGTCTTGGCCACCATTTCAAACTGCTGTTCCCCGTTCATCGCCTTCACCAGGTCAGTACTACGCGAAATTCCTGCGACGGGGGAAGTTCTCCGCGGAGGTAGTCGGCATAGAAGGATACGGTTCTCTTCTCGAAGTCGAAGGAGTACTGTTCCGTCCACCGGATACCGCCGTCTGTGTGGGGAATGGAGTAGGGGAGGGGCGCCTGCACTTCGTTGCCGTTGTCCACCAGGTATATGAAAACGGAAACGTTGCCCTGTTCATAAATATAATTGCCGATGTCCAGGTCTGCAATATACTGGTAGAACGTGACCTCTCCGCTTTCGCCGACCGGCTGCCAGTCCCGCGGATTGACGGTGTAGTAATACGTCTCCATCTTCAGGCTTTCGCCCGGCTCACCCGGAGGTCCCATCGGTCCTTCACACGCAAGCAATATAAAGGTCGTGAATACAGATAAGCATAAATACTTTTTCATAGATGATGTTTTAATTCTGCGGCAAAGGTACGAATTATACTTCACGCGGCACGCGGCTATTTCTTTTTTGCCTGCTATTTTTCCGGGGTTGCGGCTAAACAGGTGCAAAACCGGAAGACAGGCATCATCGGGCTGTCCGCGCCGGGACGGGTTGGCGGGCGGGTATTTCGTTTTCTGCCGGCAGGGGTGTCCATCCGGACAAATAGCGGCTTCGACGGCGGCCTGTCTCAAAAGCACGCAGACGACGCAGACTGTAAAGATTTACGCAGAAAGGGAAAAAGAGAAACATCGGGAACGGCGATGCCGGAATGGACAAAAAGCGGCGAGCCTCCTTTCAATCGACTCACGGGTAAAACCATGTGTTTATGGGACGAAACGCTTTATGACGGCCACACGGCAAACCTTTTGCCCCTGATGGTACGACGCTTGCTTTTTACGTGAAAACCGGAAATCGCAGCGAACCGGTTAAACTGAACAGTCCTGACCGGACATTCGAGACCGGAGATCTGGATTTGCATAAGGCGGTCGAGCAGTCCGAAACGTTCAAATCCGGCAGAATCACCTGCACGGGAGCGGAAAATGCCGGCACAGGTACCGAAATAACTCCTCCGAAAGGAGCGGCTGAGGAAAGGGTGTTTCCGGAAGTGACGGACCTGAACGTGGCCAGGTATCTTACCGCCCGCCTGTGAGTGACGCGGATCTTGATGTTGCATGTGCCGTCCCTTTTTGTGGCGACTGAATATTACTGCCTTGAATGTCGCCATACAGTGAAAAATATTTGTGAAACATTTTACGACAAATGTATGCAAAATTCTTTTTTCGTGAATGAGATAGAAAGTGAATTGTAATTGGATTAATGTCAGGTAATTTTATGTGATTTAGCTACTTGTTTTTTTGTGATTCCGGAGCGACTCGAACGCTCGACCCACAGCTTAGAAGGCTGTTGCTCTATCCAACTGAGCTACGGAACCATTATGGTTGACAGCAATCGGTTTACATATATAATCCGATTTACTTGCTCGCAAAGGTAGATATTCTTTCTCAAACAACAAAAAAGTACCAGTAGTCAGCTCTTTTTTTGACTCTCCAAACATCAAGCAGTATACCGTGTCATGCAATTGGTTCAGTTGACTGTATAACCGGATTGGCAGATAGATAAGTGCATTTCAAATTGTCGCAAAAATCAATAACCTTCTCTAATGGTTAGTAAATCAACAAACTGACGCTATGACGGAAGATAATGCATACGAGCGTACCGGTCATTTAAAGCAAAAAAAGGAGGAAATCGGATACAATGCAAAAACGAGATAAGGCCTTTCCAAATCCGAATTTTCAAGAAGAATCATTTCTTTGAAAATAAGCATATTAATAGACAAACACAATGCGAGGAATTGTTTTTATTTTTTATTAATATATTTTTAATCGAGATTCTTGCTCATGATAAAATAGTTTTCATACCTTTGTGGCCGTATAACATAATTTATAGATACAGATGGATCAAATGTATTTAAATAAACTCAAAATAAAAATAATACTTTTGAGTAGTTTGGCTGGGGTAGAAGGTCACCTCCCTGAATTTATCCGTATTATTCTTTTTATTAGAATATTACATATCGAATTGCAAAAACCGGTTTTTGCAGAAAAGAATCGTTCCAATGTTTTGTTGATGGATTTTATTCATTTTAATATACGTATGATCAGCATGTTTATGTGTAATTATTGTTTGTTGATTAAATACGAAATTAAAAGTCAACTAATCGGAGGGGAACAGTCAATTAAATAACAAAAATTCAGTCTATAAAGTCATGATAAAAAAACTGTATGCTATGAACGTATCCGGGAAGAAGATTTTGCCGATGTTCCTTTTTGTGCTGTCTGCGGCGTTGTCCCAGGCTCAGCACAAGGAGACTTATAACTGGTATTTTGGTGAATATGCAGGCATGACCTGGAATACAACCCAGACGATTGGCTCCCTGTCGGGTCTGCCAACACCGCTCGCAGGTTCGAAGATGAATTTTTTTGAAGGATGCATAACCGTTTCCGACAAGTTCGGGCAATTACTGTTCTATTCCGACGGGCTTACGATCTGGAACCGGAACCATGATGTGATGACAAACGGATTGACCGGAGATAACACTGGATTAGCCTCCCAATCCGCAGTTGTTTTTCCTCATCCGGGAAAGGCCAATCAGTATATCGTTCTGACGATTGGAATGAACCGCGACAACCGATTGAATTATACTGTAGTAGACATGACGCTGAACGGCGGTCTGGGCGGTGTTATGTTAAAAAACACGCCATTGACCGGTGCGGTGGGTGTATTGGGCGAAAGTGTGGCCGCAGTAAGGCATGCCAATGGTACGGACTACTGGATTGTGGCTCCGGGAAAAGGACTGGAACCCTATTCGGCCATGAATGTATGGAGAGTGACTCCCACCGGCGTGCAAACCACCCTGTACCGCTCTGATCCTTTGGCGGCAAAGACGGATCCAACCATCGGATCGAACGGTTATCTTCGCTTCAGTCTCGACGGGAAGTATTTTGCCTGGATGGAATCACACTGGATTACAAATCCTTTGAATGATCCTCAATTTGACTGTAACTTTTTTTTCGGAAAATTTGATCCGAATACGGGTGTTTTTTCCAATATGAAAGCGTTTGGGTACCCTTCCGGCATGTATGGTTATGGTAATGAATTTTCTCCTTCGGGGGAAATTTTATACGTGCCCGTTCATAACTCGAATTGGACAATAAATACAATGCATGTCTATCGTTTCGAAGAATTGCTGGCATCTTCCAATCCCGTCGGAATGCCTCACCGTGAAATAAAGGACAAGGCTATTGTTCCTGAGGGGCACGTGCAGGCAATGCAAATAGGTCCTGAAGGTCGCATTTATGGCGTACTGACGAATACGATGAAATGCACATTCATGCTGGTGATTGATAATGCGGATGATTATGAAAATTTTACATGGACCAAAGTAGGCGGACTGATTCCTCCGGAGCCGGCGCTTATACGTTATGGCCTTCCCTCTTTTCCGGCGGAATGGCTTCTTCCGCTTTTCCCTGTCGCCCGCCCCGACAGCGCAATCGCGATTTCGGGTTCGACGTGCGTCATTGACGTCCTGGCAAACGACAGCCTGGGCGACTGTACCCACAGCTCCGTCACTCTTTCCGTTTCGCCGGCTGCCAGCGGGGCGATATCGGCATTCGACGCCGACAACAACCTGCTTTACGAACCGCCCGCCGGCTTTGCCGGACAGGACAGCCTGACCTATACCTTTGTTTGCGGCACTTTTTCCAGGACAGCCAAAGTGTATATCATGGTATATGACGGTCCGGACAATATCGTCGACCCCGAAAACTGTCTGGTAGAGGCGCCGTCGTTTACATTCAGCATTACCCGGCAAAGCACTATCCTTAACGGGTCCCATCCCAAGAATACGCCCCTGGTCGGGGATTTGGACCATGACGGGATTCCTGAAATCGTCACATTCAACGCCAATACGTATGACTATTTCACCAGCATTAAAATATTTGACGGAAGCACCCTGGCGCTGAAGGATTCAATCCCGCTGAATACGAATTACGTGAGTCCCGGCTGGCTGGCTCCTGCTCCTGCCGTACTGGTGGATGCCGACGGCAACGGCATGGGCGAAATTATCCTTGCGAGCATATCGGGGACTGTTCCCACGATGTTCCGCTACGAAGCGTCGCTGTCCGGAGGTTCTTTCCACATGGTGCCTAAATGGGGATCGGGAATCACCTATAGCGTTCCGACCGGCTGGAACTATGCAAATAACACATTGCCGCAACCCGTCGTAGCCGACTTCAATGGCGACAGTATCCCGGAACTGGTGATCTACAATCAAATATTCAATGCCGAAACCGGCGCCCTGATGGGTATCACGGAAGCCATCGGATCCGCATATATGGGCCGGAATCCCAATCATATAAATCCTTACACTACCTTCCTGACGATGGCAGACATGGATGGCGACGGTCTGCCCGAAATCATTGCCGGCGCTGCCGTTTACAAGGTAACCGTTTCGGCCGACGGCACTGCGGCCACCTGCCTGCCCCTGTCCAAAAACACAGTCATCGGCGACGGTTTTACGGCGGTGGCCGACCTGGATATGGACGGTAAACTGGAGGTGGTGATTGCCAAGGTTGCCGCGTCGAACACTGTCGTATATGTCTGGAGACCGGACGTGGTGGGCGGTGGAGCCGGCTCTTATAAAAGCTATACGATAACCAACAGTGCGGGTGCGGCTTCGGATCGTCACGGATTCCCGTTTATCGGAAACATTGACAGCGTCGTTCATGCCGGAAAAAAATACCCCGAAATCTGCATAACGACAGTTAATGCAGTGACCGCCCTGAAATACAATCCTTCAACAGACACACACTCGCAACTGTGGAAAATGCTGACCACAGACGG
>JAIRXI010000193.1 GCA_031268395.1 Tannerella sp.
CGCCTAATCTTTTTCCTTTCCTTTCTTCTGTCGAAATTTCTTATTCTTTTTTTATTCTCTCTTTTATTTTTTTTGCAAATTTATTCTTTTTCTTTCTGACTGCAAACATAGGATGACGGAGAGGGGTACGCCGCCCGCAATGGCTAGAGGGCTGGTTTGGGCATTATATTGAGTATTCATAAATCTTAATTATTATCGGCTGATTTTCCAACCTTTCAACCGCACGTAAAAAAGCAGCGACATACCGCTCCAGAACACTTGTCGCGCACGTCTGAGAATGGAAACCGGCAACCATAGTCCGGGAGAAGATATTCCGAACAGATGCAGCGTAAATTTGTTCGCCAGCTCTTCGACGCCCAACTGACCGGGTATGAAGGCGGCGGTCGATTTCAGTATAATTATCAGCGTATCCAGAAACAGACCATCCCATACATCGACCGGATTGTTCAGGAAATGCAGAATGAAAAACAGTTCCAGCGATCCCAGCATCCACTGTGCTGAGAACAGTAGAAATGCAGTAGCCGTCCGGCAGGGATGTATACGGACATGCGCCGCCAGCAAAAAACGCATCTCCTCAATCCGGGAGATAACCTTCCACCGTTTCTTTCCTTCCCCCGTTTCTTTCCTTTTCCCCAACAGCAGGAAAGCCAAACCCGAAACGGCAAACAGCAGCGCAGGAAAGCAGATGTCGGCGGCCAGCCTCATTCTCGGCGACAGTTCATCCGAATGAAAAAACATGAACCGCACAAGCACGACGGCAAACAACGAAAGCTGGCTTAATATCATCAGACCATGCATCAGTAAAACCGATTTGTAGGCGTCCCGCACCTCCACGCCTTCCAAGATCAGCATCCGGGCATTGAACAACTCCCCGGCTATGGCGCCGGAAGGATTGAACAGGGTGACGGTATTCCCCGTCTGCCGGATCATAAATAGTCGCATCAGGGACGGTTTCGCGCCGGAACCGATGCAATATTTCCAACCCCACGCCCCGGTAAGACCGGCAAGAAAAGTGATTAAGGGAATGAAGGCCGAGTAAAACCCCAGCTGCCCTATTAAACGGAGGGAAGCTCCGACGTCCGTCGCTTTCAGGAAAATAAAAAAACAGACCAATATGCTGACAACGAGCGCTGCTTGCAGGATTCTCTTCATCTCTTTCAAACCACAAGCAGAGGGAAAGACAAGCATTTCAAATCTTCAAAATATTCAGCCGCCAGATGCTCCCAGACGTATCTTTTACTCTTTTCCCGTCCTCTCTCCGAAAACTCTCCAGCCTGTTCAGGCCGTTCAATAACGTCAATTATCCGGTTCAGAAAACCCGACGCATCGTACGGATTGCATTTGAATCCGTTGACGCCATCCTCGATGAAATCACCGCTGCCTCCGCTGTCGGCTATCACGCAGGGCAGTCCCGAAGCCATTGCTTCCAGCACCACGTTGCCGAACGTCTCCGTCGCGGAAGGGAAAAAGAAAACGTCCGACGAAGCATAAATTTCCGCCAGTTGTTCGTGCCCGACGTGTCCCAGGAACACGGCTTCCGTCATTCGCCGTTCGACGGCTTCGCGGGCGACGCCTTCGCCTGCAAGCACAAAATTATATTTCAGTCCCCGACGCCTTGCCAGGTCATACACGTCAATCACCGTCCGCAGATTCTTTTCCCAAACAAGCCTGCTCGCGAACAGGATACAGGGACTGTTATTGCCGGTAAGCCGTCTCATCAGTTCCGGATTGCGTTTGAGCGGCGAAAAAAGGCTTCTGTCTATCCCTCTCCGCCACAGCTTCATCACATCGGGACGAATCCCTTCGGCCGCCAGTTCCCGCATGATGCTGTCTGACGGCACGTAGACCGTGTCGCACTGATTATAGAACGACCGGAGCATATCCCTCACCCGCTGCTTTGCAAAATCAACCAGGAACGGGAACGTCTTTACGTAGTAATCCACATAACTGACGAAATGAGTATGATAAATCGAAATCACCGGTACGCCCAGCCGCCCGGCCGTCTTCAACGCATAGTTGCCGAGCAAGGAGGGAGTGGAAATATGAATCACGTCGGGCGAAAACGCCTGCAGCGCCCTGTCCAGCTCCGCTTTTTGCAACAGGGGAGCCGCAAACCTGTAACTCTTATTGCCGGGAACACCCAGCGTGTTGATGCGGATACACCGGAAACCCTTGATACGCTCCGGCCCCAAACCGCAGACAAACAGAAATTCAAACCGGTCGACAGGAATCTTCCCGATTAGCTGAAACATAGTTCTCGACGCTCCGTCAAAGTCGCCTATCAATATATCCGCAAAAAAAACCACTCTTACCTTTTCCATAAAAATAGATGCCGGAGCCTTACATTCCGGCGTTTATTTGACGATGGAATACCTGTAAATCGTTTCGCCTTTGTGGTTGATGAAGAAAAACCGGATCGCGGACGCGTCTGCCGAACACAGGGTGAAACCGGGGGCGTCGCTGCAAAAGAGCGTGCCGTCCGTTTCCTTCACGGGACGGGCTAGCGCGCCGGCGGAATTGACCACATAGTTGAC
>JAIRXI010000248.1 GCA_031268395.1 Tannerella sp.
ATGTTCGCCACAAAGTCAAATTTTGATATTATACCGGACAATACCCAAAAGGAAATTTTGCTGTTGAAGAATGTATCCTTTGGAACCATTTTAAATAAATTTTATTTCCCGCGCCAAAAAACTCATGCTAAAAAGACGTATATCGTGGAAATAACTGATTTGCGTACTGCCATACTCACGGTCATTGCAACGGGTAATGATTTCTTTTATTTTCAGTTTTCGTTTGGCTGTTATCAGGACTTTGTCTGTCAAATCAATATCGTTCTCGACGGCGCAGGAGAGTACGCAAATCCCCGGCCGGGTCATGGCCCTGGAAATTGCTCCCATGCTGTTGAAGTCGCCCGAACTTGAAACCGGGAAGCCTGCTTCGATCGAATTAGCTTCCACTTCTTTCGACTTCGCTACCTGTATCTTTTCTATGCTGTTCAACGGGCAGTCGGGCTTCTGCTCTCCGTCGCGCAAAGTCGTATCAAAAATAAATAATCTGTCCGGCATGAACTGTCTGTTCCTTTTGGTTATTACTTGTTTATCCCTCTGTTTCAAAAAACTTTTCCCGCTTGAAAATGTACGTGCTGTTTCACTACTTTCTTCTGCTCTGGGAGCAGGGTCCGAATGAAAATAACAAGACGGCTTATTTCATAACGCACATACTTCATCTCTTGTTTAGCGCCGCAAAGATAATGACTTTTTCACAACCGCCAAAAATGTATGACTTGCCTTTTCGTTTCGACGGAATGGAAAATACGCATTCATGTTGTACCGCGCCAAGTATGGAATCGCATTACAGCAGATTGGCTGCCAGCTCGGCCAGTTCGCTGCGCTCACCTTTCATCAGGTTGACATGGGCAAACAGGATTTGTCCCTTCATCCGGTCAATCATATACGACAGTCCGTTGCTTTGTGCATCCAGGTAGGGAGAATCTATCTGGTGAATGTCGCCGGTGAAGATCATCTTCGAACCTTCGCCCGTACGTGTGATAATCGTTTTGATTTCGTGAGGCGTCAGGTTCTGCGCTTCGTCGATGATGCAAATTGTTCCGGCCAGACTTCGACCGCGTATAAAAGCCAGCGCTTCGATAACCAACTGATTGCTCTTCTGCATCTCGTCTATATGGCGGATTTCCGAACTCTCCGGTGCGAATTGAGCCTTGATGACATTCAGGTTGTCGAACAGCGGCTGCATATAGGGCGCAACCTTGTCCATCTGCGTCCCCGGCAGGAAACCGATGTCCCTGTTTGCCAGCGAAACGATCGGACGCGCCAGCAGAATCTGCTTGTACCGGCCGGCCTGTTTCAGCGCCGAAGCCAGGGCCAGCAGCGTCTTGCCCGTGCCCGCCTTGCCGGTGATACCGACCAGTTTGATGTCCGGGTCGTTCAGTATCTCAAAGGCAAAACTCTGTTCGGCATTGCGTGGCTGGATGCCGCAGTTTGAACCTTTCTCCACCTTCCGGACTTTCTCCGTGAAAGGATTGTAACGCGCCGTTGCGGAATTGCGGCTGCTTTTGAGGATAAAACAGGCATTCGGCCTGAGATTTTCGCCAAACGGCAGGCGCGAAACGTCGATACCCTCGCGGGAAGCATACAATTCGTCTATCAAGTCGGCATCCATCTCTTCATACGTCGCGTGCGTACAGTCAAATTCATCCACATTCTTCACTTTCCCGGTGGCGTAGTCCTGAACAGAAATTCCCAGCGCCCTGGCTTTCATCCGGAGGTTGATGTCCTTTGTCACCAAAATCGTCTGCATGTCGGGATATTTGTCCTTGATCAGGCAGGTACAGGAGAGAATCCGGTGATCCGGGGTCCGTTCATGAAACGAAGATGCCACTTTCTGATGATATGTCTCATCGGTAACCACAACAAGCATCCCTCTGCCTTCTCCGATAGAGACCCCTCTTTGAGGAAGCCTGTCGGTGGTCAGCCGATCCAGTTCGCGAATGAACTCGCGGGCGTTGTAATTTAGCTGATCGCTCCCTTTTTTGAATTTATCAAGTTCTTCCAGCGTCGCAACCGGCAAAAAAATATCATTCTCCTGAAAATTTTTTAAGCACTGATAATCATGCAGTATGACGTTCGTATCCAGTATAAAATTCTTTTTCGCTCCCACGTTTTTATAGTTTTTATTGCTTCTACGGTACAAAGATATGAAGAATTTATCTACTTTTACACCATCTTTTAATTACATAATATGACATACATAGAAACTCTTAGTTATTTATACTCCTGTACGCCGGCATTTCATCAAGTCGGTCAGGCGGCTTACAAGCCTGGTCTGGAGAGGAGTATGGCATTTGACAACGTGATGGGGAATCCCCATCGGGGGTATTTTTCTGTCCATGTGGCAGGAACAAACGGAAAAGGCTCTGTGGCTCACATGCTTGCCGCTGTTTTGCGGGAAGCGAAGTACAGGGTAGGCTTATATACATCCCCACATCTGGTAGACTTTTGCGAGCGCATCCGCGTGAACGGGAAGAAAATTCCCCGGCAATACGTGGTTGATTTCGTGGAACGGCACCGGTTAGTGATTGAATCAATGAAACCTTCCTTTTTCGAGGTGACATCATGCATGGCGTTTGAATTTTTCCGCCATAAAAAGGTGGATATCGCCATCATTGAAACCGGCCTGGGAGGCAGGCTGGACAGTACGAACATCATCCGTCCAAAACTGAGCATCATTACGAATGTCAGCATGGATCATACGCAGTACCTGGGTGATACGCTGATTCAGATTGCCGGCGAGAAAGCGGGCATTATCAAGCCGAATGTGCCGGTAGTAATCGGCGAAGCAGTGAATCAGCCGGACGTATGCGACGTTTTCCTGAACAAGGCAAGCGAGATGCAGGCGCCTATCTTTTTCACCAAAGAAGAACAGCGGCTCCTGAACGTCAGACAGCAGAAAAACGGCAAGCTGGAATTTCATTCGCCTGAGTTTGGCCGCTTCGTCTGCGACCTGGAAGGACTGGCTCAGCGGATGAACGTACAAACCGTACTGACGGCGCTGCACCAGTTGAAGGAACTGCGCATCAAGATTCCGTCGAAATCGATACGCAGCGCTATGGGACGGGTGGTCGAGCTGACCGGACTGATGGGGCGGTGGCAAACGCTGCAAAAGGAGCCGCTGGTGATCTGCGACACGGGACACAATATCGGCGCGTGGGATCACCTGACACCACAGTTGCTGCTAAAAGCAGCTTCGCACATGCACCTGCGGATGATCATCGGAATGGCTAATGACAAGGTTGTTGACGCCATCCTGCCGCTGATGCCCGCCAAGGCGCTGTATTATTTTACGCAAGCTTCCATCGGCCGTGCGCTGCCGGTAGAGACGCTGGCAGAAAAAGCCCGTCAGCACGGTCTTCTGGGGACGGTTTACCATTCGGTGAACGAAACCCTCGACGCCGTCATGAAGGAAGCCCTGCCCGAGGACCTGATTTTTATCGGCGGCAGCAACTTCGTCGTGGCCGACGCCCTTCCCCTGTTTGAGGACGGGAAGTTTCAGGAAGCGAAATCTGCGGAAAACGGGTATGACTGAATGAATGAAACAGATCCTGCGGCAGAAACTTAACGACTCGCCCGTGGCGCGATGGAGTGTACTGGGTATTGTTTCCATCACGATGATGTGTGCGTATTTCATTACCGACGTGATGGCTCCCCTGCAGTCCATGCTGGAGGAACAGTTCGGCTGGGACGGAACGGAATACGGACTGTTCTCAGGCGCCTACGGGTGGTTCAACGTGTTTCTGTTCATGCTGATTTTCGGCGGGATCATCCTTGACCGGAAAGGCACGCGCTTTACCGGCGTTCTGTCGTGTATCCTGATGATTATCGGATGTGCCGTCAAGTACTATGCAGTCTCGCCGTTCTTTGCCCTCGAGGGGGCGGTGTTCGGCATCAGGATGCAGGTACTGACGGCGTGTCTTGGATTTGCCGTTTTTGGCATGGGCGCGGAAACGGCCGGCGTGACGGTGACCAAAATCATCGCCCGCTGGTTTTCGGGAAAGGAGATTGCCCTGGCCATGGGCCTGCAGGTCTCCACGGCACGTATCGGAACCGCGCTGGCGTTCTCCACAACCGTCAAAACGGCTACCCGTTTCAACGAACTGTCGGCGCCGCTGCTGCTGGGGCTGCTGCTGCTTTGTATCGGCCTGATTGCATTCGTTGTCTTCTGTGTGATGGATCGCAAACTGGACCGGTCTGTCGGGGATCATGCCGCTGCCGGCAGCGAAGGAGAGGAAGCCTTCCGGCTGCAGGATGTCGCGGGGATTGTCCGCAACCGCGGATTCTGGCTGATCGCCATCCTGTGTCTTCTCTTTTATTCGGGCGTGTTTCCCTTCCTGAAATATGCGGCCTCGCTGATGACAAACAAGTATGGCGCAGGCGAAGAACTGGCCGGCGCGATTCCGTCGCTGTTGCCGCTCGGAGCCATCCTGCTGACGCCGGTCTTCGGACTGATGTATGACAGGGTCGGAAAAGGCGCCGGTATCATGCTTGCAGGCTCTTGCCTGCTGGTTGTCGTCCACACGCTTTTTGCCCTGCCGCTGCTGAATGTATGGTGGTTTGCCGCCTTCATCATGCTGCTCCTGGGTATTGCCTTTTCGCTGGTTCCTTCGGCCATGTGGCCGTCGGTACCCAAGATCGTTCCACAAAACCAGCTGGGGACGGCATACGCTACTATCTTTTGGGTGCAGAACATCGGACTGAGCGGCGTTCCCGTGCTGATCGGCTGGGTGCTCAAAAATTACTGCCAGACCGGTGTTGCGGAGAAACCGTACGACTATACGCTTCCGATGATTATATTCGCCTGTTTCGGGCTTCTGGCCGTGCTGGTTGCCTGGCTGCTCGGAAAGGAAGACCGGGAAAAAGGTTATGGACTGGCAAAGCCGAATATCAGACGCGCTTGAAAAGGCGGTACGGAGGGCGTACGGAAAGGCGGCGCCGGCCGGAGTCAGATTTGCCGAAATAATATACTTATATGTACAGAACGTTGGATGATGACCGTATCCGCGTCGAAACGTGCCGTTTTGAAACGGGGAAGGGTCTTGTGGAATATCATGTGGCGCTGCACGCGGTGCGGACGGGCGACTCTTTTGAGCAGCAGCTGGCCGACATCCGGGAGGCGCTCTGCCGTCTGCTGCGGTACTGCGGGGGCGGTGTACAGCCCGTTTTCATGCGTTATTTTCTGAGTGATGCCGCCAACCAG
>JAIRXI010000260.1 GCA_031268395.1 Tannerella sp.
AAATAACGTTGAATACGCTTAATGTTAAAATCGCAAACGCTTTTACCTGGGAAACAAGTCTCAGTGTCGCATGGCAAAAAAACTGGATTGTCGGACTTTCCAACGGCAAGGAAGACGAAGTAGAAAATACCCGTTTTATAGATTTTCCCATTGGCGTATATTATGCTTATAAAGCAACAGGAATATGGAGCGAAGAGGATGCGGAAGAAATGGCCAAATTCAACAGTTTAGTACACCCTGTCACTGGAGAAGCAAAAACAGGACATAATTTTCAGGTGGGACAAACTCGCGTGGAAGACCTGAATGGCGACTATGTGATAGATGCCAACCATGATCGCACAATCATCGGACAAACCAATCCTGCATGGACGGGCGGCATGACCAATACTTTCACATGGAAAGGCATCGAACTGATGATACAGATGTACGGCAGATTAGGATATTGGACAAATGGCGGACAAGTTCTCATGGGCGGAAAATATATGTTACGCAAAGTGGATTACTATAATGAAAACAACAAAGACGCATCTTACCAGCGTCCGCAATTAACAGCAGACGGCAGTGATACCGATACGTATTATGCGGCCTTGCAGTATAGCAAAGCGTCGTTTGTGAATATCCGCATGATTTCGTTAGGTTACAGTTTCCCGAAAAAACTGATCAGAGGATGGAACAACATGCAGTCGTTGCGGATGTATGCGCAGTGCGTCAATCCCGGCGCTCTCTACCAATCGGTGAAATGGAAAAATATGGATTTGAATTCTTCCACTTGGAACCGAAATATCGTATTTGGACTTCAAGTCGGCTTTTGATTTGAATATTTAGTTTTTTAATAAAAAAATGTAAGATGAATAAATTAAAAATATTGACAATTGTCATAATATTCTTGGGTACAGCGTCATGTAACGAGAGTTTTCTGGAAGAAAAATTGACCACTCAAATATCTACCGAATACTTTAATACTCCGGAAGGATTGAAAAGTTTGGCATTGAGTTTACCTCAAGTCTTTAGAGTGGTATGGTCGCATCAGTTCAGTATGGTACATACCCAATCCGGTACGGATGAATTTGCAGCAGGCAGTGATGTGTCCAATGCGCCCTGGAATAATTACAGCGCCGTATTGCAATCGTTTATGCAGGCCCCCAATCTGGTGACGCCACAAACCGCGTGGGATATATGCTATGTTGCCATCAGCTCTCAAAACACGGTAATTGACAAAGCACCGGATATACTTGCCGGGGATGCAGAATTGGATGCGGTTTTGGGCTCGGCATATTTTTTCAGGGGATGGACTTATCTCTATCTTGTACAACAATGGGGAGGTGTACCGCTTAAACTCAAACCCAGCGAATCCTTAGAACGTGAATTTACCCGGGCTTCGCGACAGGAAGTCGTGCAGCAGGTGATTGACGATTTTCAAAAAGCATATGATCTTTTAAATAATCCGGCAAACGACCAAAGAGTACCCGGCAAAATATATAAAACTGCCGCAGCGCATTTTCTTGCCAGAGCCTTGCTGTTCCGGCAAAGCGAAATTTGTGGCGATTTCAATGCGGCCACGAAAACCGATGACTTAGACAAAGCTTTGTCGCTGTGCGACGAAGTAATTGCCGGTCATCTGCTGGCGCCCAATTTTGTGGAACTGTGGGATTTTACAGGTGCGGACGGTCCCAACGAACAACTTTCGGAAATTATTGCGGCGGCTCAATATACCGTTTCCACAGCAAACGCGAATGGGCGTTACCTTAACACGCACTGCTTGAATTTTGTTTCCGTGTATCAAAACTGGACGGGAATGGAACGCGATATTGCCGGTGGACGAGAATGGGCGCAGTTGAGAACAAGCAATTATGCGATGGACGTATACGACCGTGTGAAGGATTCACGTTTCTGGAAAAGTTTTCGCACCACCCAGCGCCTGAATTATCCCTCCGACAGAAACGGAGCAGACTTTGAAAAACTGAACCTGCAAATCGGACAATTGGGCGTGACGTTCATCATCAACAACGAGGATGACGCCGACAGATTCATTGCCCATACAGGCAATCCCGTCATGCTGCCCGGTTCTACGAATGGAACCCAACCACCGCTTGTCAGTATATACGATGCGGCCACTGATACATGGGACACCGTTCGCTGTCCGGTCACCGGTAATGTTGTACCGAATGTAATTCCGCGCTACCGTAAGGTAAAAAACGAACCTTCCGCTGATTCATACGGTTACAGAATAGGTTCCAATACGTCCACTTGGCCGAGTTTGAGTAAACATTTGGATGGAACGCGTCCTGATTACAATTCGTCGGACGGTGCAAGAGACGGGATTATCGCCCGCGTTGCGGAAACTTACCTGATGGCGGCTGAAATCAGAGTCCGGCAAAGCGATTATACCGATGCACTTCGATACATCAATCCCGTGCGTAACAGAGCGGCATATAAAGCAGGTGAAAACCGTGAAAAATATGCTGATGGATCGCAAACCTACACGAATACCACAGATCCGCGCCGTTCAACCTCATTTTGGAACAAAAATACCTACTACATATCAAACAATATTTCTGTGACGACTGACGCTACGAATATTGCCGTGAACGACTGGCACACGCTTCCGCCGGAAGATGAAGCGATAATTGCAAAGTTGCAATATACTTCGGATTTCGACCGGATGTTGTGTTTCGTTCTCAATGAACGTTCACGCGAACTGGCAGGCGAAATGCATCGATGGGCAGACCTGTCGCGAACAAAAACGCTGGTCAAGCGAACGCTTGCATATAATGAAGACGCAGCGATAGAAGCTGTTAACGGGAAAGGGCTGAACGAATACCATCTGGTACGTCCCATACCGCAAAGTTTTCTTGATCAAATCTGGAAAGACGGACATGCTTTGACTGCCGACGAAAAACAGGCTTTGCAAAATCCCGGATACAATTAACTGCGGGACGACATCATGCATAACCGCAGGTGGAACTTGGAGGTATCCGCGATCGCGCACCGACGTAGCAACGAATATCAATGCCCTCTAAAATATGTAGTTTTAACGATTGAGAAAGAATGTCGACTATCAGCTCAATCCTGACAAGCTTCCTCAAAATCCGGGATATTAGAAATTAAACTTTTCGGCGGGAGAATAGTCTATATTGCTCTCGCCGATTTTTTTTTTACATAATTATAATTTAGGTATGAAAAGTTTTTTCTCTTTATTTCTGTTTTGCGGGCTTTGTTTGTCCGTACAGTTGATGGCGCAGGATCGCACGGTGATAGCCGGTATCCCCGTCAATTACGATGAATCGCAGGTGGGCGATTACAGGGCGACGCTTCCTGATCCGCTGGTGATGCTGGACGGGAAAAAGGTTACTACGGCCAAACAATGGACGGACAAACGACGCCCGGAAATTCTCCGCCTTTTTGAAGAGTACCAGTATGGGAAATGGCCGGCTAAAAAACCGAAACTCCGCTATACCGTGGAGGAAGATTTGGGGTTTGAGGGCGCGGCCGTTCGCAAACAGGTGACGATCTTTTTCTCGCCGAACGATGATGGCCCCAAAGTGGATGTGTTGATTTACATTCCCAAAAATGCTAACGGGCCTGTGCCTCTGTTGCTCAACCTGAGCTTCTCCGCCAACAACGTCACGGTGAATGATCCGGGTATTAAACCGGGCATGGCGTGGGATGCCCGTTCCAAAACGCGCTCCGTTGCAACTGCCGGTGCACGCCCCGGTTCGCGCATGAACGATTATATAAGGGCGTTTCTTGCTGAAGGTTTTGGCTTTGCGACATTGAACTACACGGATATTGATCCCGATTTCCTCGGCGGAGTTACTCTTGGCGTGCGTGGACTGTATCTGAAATCCGGTCAGAATGAGCCGGCGTCCAACGAATGGGGGTCTATTTCAGCCTGGGCCTGGGGAGTGAGCAATGTGATGGACTATTTTGAAAAAGACCCGTCAATCAATGCAAAACGGGTCGCTATCACCGGCGCCTCGCGCCTTGGAAAAACCGTGATGTGGACTGGCGCCCGTGAGCCGAGAGTGGCTATGGTACTGGCGAGCTGTTCGGGAGAAGGCGGCGCGGCTATCAGCCGGCGCAATTTTGGAGAAACGGTGGCTCACCTTACCGAGGGTACCCGCTATCCCTATCAGTTCGCCGCCAACTACGGCCGGTATGGGGCGGACGTTACCAAACTCCCGGTTGACGCCAACCTGCTGGTTGCCCTGATTGCTCCCCGCCCGCTGTTGCTGCAGACCGGCACTACCGACAACTGGTCGGATCCCAGGGGTGAGTTTCTGGCCGCCGTGGAGGCCGGGAAAGTATACCGGCTGTTGGGGAAGGATGACCTTGGCATTACCGAACTTCCGGCGCCGGATCAACCCGTTTTCCATACCCTGGGATATTTCATGCATGAGGGCGGGCACGGTACCATTCCTCTTGACTGGGAAGTCTATCTTGAATTTATGAAACGCTATTTATAACCGTTTCATGCCAAATTTGAAACTCAATTAATCATTATAAAACCGTTCACAATGAAAAATACTTTATTATTCTTATTCTGCATAATGCTTCATGTTCATGCATTTTCAGAAACATCCGTTGTCAATCTCCGCACAGAACACCTGGATACTCCGACAGGGATTGACGAATATCAGCCGCGTTTCAGCTGGCAAATGACCTCCGATCACATTGGCGCCGCCCAAAACGCATACCGCATTCTGGTTGCTGACGGCGAGGAGCAGCTCAAAGCCGGAAAATATGTTTTTGACACGGGCAGAACCCTGTCGGGCGCATCCGTCGGGATCCGTTATCTTGGCGATGTTCTGCGCCCCTCGACACGCTATTTCTGGGAAGTACAGGTGTGGGACGAAAACGGGAATATGGTCAAGTCGGCGCCGTCGTGGTTCGAAACCGGACTGATGGGCGCGGGCTGGAGCAGAGCCGAATGGATCGGTTCCTCGGAAGTTCTGCTATCCAAATACCGCACATTTTTTATCGTTGATTTTGACCTTGAAATTCCCGGAGGCAGTAACCGCGCTGTTTTTGTGTACAGCGCCAAAGATGCGGCCAACTACATTTCGGTGGAGGTCAACCTCAATGGCGCCAACAGGGCGCAGTTCATTATCCACCACGTTGTGGAGGGTGTCGAGCACGAGGATTTTGTTGAGGATATCTCGCATATCATCACTGCCGCGAACAAACATGCGCCTCATCATGTGCGCCTCAAGGTGACCACGCCGGGCTATCACCGGATGTCATTTCTCAATCCGGAGATTGACGGGGTAAGAATCAGCCAGACTCCGCCGGCGGCCCCTCCGGGACAGACGCCGGGACAGACGCAGGCGCAGATGCGGGTGCAGTCCGCCACTTCGGGCAGGTTTACCATCGACCCTTATCCCAATGGCGAATATATCACGGACTGGGCGCGGTTACATTCCATCGGCTTCAAACAGCCCGGAGGCGAAAAGGCTGTTTTTTCCAATATCACCATCAGCGAGGACAACTGGAATACGACCCTTTATGCCGACCCCGTAAAGACGCACAGCTTAACGGGCGCGGGCAGGCTCGAAGTGTGGGAACCCTACGGGCTCACCTCGGCGCCCATGCTGCGTAAAACCGTCAATCTGGATAAACCCGTCAAATCCGCACGCTTATACGTTACCGCCCGCGGAACTTACGAGTTTTACATCAACGGCGCGCGCGTGGGCAATGACTATCTCAATCCCGGATGGACGGATTTCCGTTATCGCATTATGTATAACAGTTATGATATCACATCCATGCTCAAACAGGGGGAGAACGGGATGGGCGCCATGCTGGGAACGGGATGGTTCAGCGACCTCAATCTTTTTACCGCCAGTTTTGTCGACGAGTACGGCATCAGGCAATCGCTGATGGCAAAAATCGTTGTCACTTTTCAGGACGGCTCTTCCCAAATGATTCTTACCGACCGTACATGGAAATGCTACGACACGGGTCCCGTGACGCGCAACGGGCTTCAGTTCGGCGAGGATTACGATGCCCGCAGGGAGCAGGACGGCTGGACGGAGGGTTCTTTCGACGACTCGAAATGGAAACCGGCCACGATCTTTGAACGTCCCGC
Organism: Tannerella sp.; assembly: GCA_031268395.1. Classification (GTDB taxonomy): domain Bacteria; phylum Bacteroidota; class Bacteroidia; order Bacteroidales; family Tannerellaceae; genus Tannerella. Next base: position 6,089 of record JAIRXI010000260.1, read on the forward strand.
CGCCAACGTGATTATTCAGGCGCATGTGGGCATTCCTATCCGCAATCATGTGACGCTTACTGCAAAATCGGTGACGCAGCCTGTCAGGGGGACGTATGTGTATGACCTCGGACAGAACATTGTGGGCGTGCCCCGCCTGGAGGGGATGAAAGGCAAATCCGGTCAGACCGTCAACATCCGTTACGGCGAAATGATATATCCCGAAATCATCCCTACCGAGCCGGTAAAGCCTTACACCGTCGAAATGTATCAGAAAATGAAAGGACAGGTGTATGTGGAAAACTACCGCGGCGCCATTTCCATCGATAATTACATCATGCGCGGAAAGACCGGGGGCGAAACCTACCAGCCGCTCTTTACCTGCCACGGGTTCCGCTATATTTCCATCTCGGGACTGGACGCTCCGCTGCCCGTGGAACAGGTCAGGGGCGTCGTTCTCGAATCCATCGGCAACGCAACGAGCAGTTACGTGTCGTCCAACGGGAACGTCAACCGCCTGTTCGAAAACATACTGTGGGGACAGCGCGGCAATTTCCTTGCCGTCCCGACCGACTGTCCGCAGCGTGATGAACGTGCCGGATGGACAGGGGATGCTCAGGTATTTGCCCGTACCGCTACCTATTTCAGCCCTGATGTTGACCAGTTCTACACGCGCTGGCTCCACACCATGCGTGATGATCAGAACCGGGATGGCAGCTATGCCAGCTACTATCCGACCATGGGACAGCCTCCATACGGCGCGTCCAACGAGGTGACCGGCGGCTCCATGGGATGGATGGAAGCCGGCATCATCGTGCCGTGGCAGGTGTATCAGCAGTATGGCGATGTGGGTATCCTCGAACAGCACTACAATTCGATGAAAAGCTATATGAATTACCTCGAGCTGAGAGCTGAAGACGGCATTCAGCCTCCGGGAGGACTTGGCGACCACCTGGCTATCGTGCCAACCAACAACTCGCTGACCCACACATCCTATTATGCTTATGACGCCATGATTATGAGCCGTGTTGCCGGACAGCTCGGAAACAGGGTCGATGAGGAACGCTTCAGGAAACTGTATCAAAACATAAAAGCCAAATTCAACGAAAAATTCGTCGACGGACAGGGAATTACCCGGGCGCCTTATGTTCCCATGATGCGCCGGGGCGCAGCGCCGGCCCCGACGGAACCTGCGGCGGGAGAAATACGCCCGGTGGATACCCAGACCTCGTATGTCGTGCCGCTGCAGGCCGGCCTGTTCGATGAGAAAAACAAACCTTTGGCCATCAAACATCTTGTGGAGAATATTAAAAAGAATAACAATACGCTGACAACGGGTTTCATCGGGACCCCCTACCTGAACCTGGTGCTGTCCGAAAACGGATGCGACGATGTGGCTTACATGCTTTTCGAGCAGACGGATTATCCGTCATGGCTCTATCCCGTACTGCAGGGCGCCACCACCATGTGGGAACGCTGGAATTCCTACACCATCGAAAACGGTTTCGGCCCGGTGGAGATGAACTCGTTCAACCATTATGCGTACGGCGCCATCGGCGAATGGATGTTTTCCCATTCCCTCGGCATTCAGCGTGACGACAACAAACCGGGCTACAAGCACATCATCCTTCAACCCAAGATAGGCGGTGAAATGACGTTTGCCACGGGATATTTCGAATCGCCTTACGGCAGAATCACGAGCGGCTGGGAAAAGACCGCCGCGGGTTACATTTACAGAGTGACCGTTCCCGCCAATACCACGGCATCGCTCAACCTGATGGCTTCCGGCATTGACAGGGTAACCGTGCTGAAAGGCCGGGAGGGCGTTGGCCCGTTCCGCACGCTCACCGGCAAAGTGATGGCCGAACTGAAATCGGGAACGTATGAGTTCGAAGTAAGGAAATAAGGGATAATCATTTGAGAGGCGCTGTCTGAAAATAATATGATTATCCGCAAAGCGACCTATTGTAAATTTCAGACTTGAAATCGGTACAGTACGAGACAGCCGCCACAAGTATTCGGTCGAAGATATGCTCGCCGAAGTATCTTCGGTTAAATTTATAACAGAATTCGTTGAGATAATACTGTAAATAAT
>JAIRXI010000270.1 GCA_031268395.1 Tannerella sp.
TGGCGGCTGGTCTGGGAAGAAACGTTCGACGGCGAGACGTTCGACACGTCGCGCTGGAGCAAAATCCCGCGGGGTGGCGCAGACTGGTGCAACTACATGACCGACCACGATTCCTGCTACCGGGTGGCCGGCGGACAACTGATCCTGCGCGGCCTGCACAACACCTTCCTGCCCGCAGACACGGCCCCCTTCCTCACCGGCGGCCTCTATACCAAAGACCGGGTGGCCTTCGACCGCGGCCGGATCGAAATCCGCGCCAGACTGGGCAGCGCCACCGGCGCCTGGCCCGCCTTCTGGCTCCTGCCCTTCGACAACTCCCCCTGGCCCGCCGGCGGCGAAATCGACATCATGGAACGCCTTAATGGCGAAAGCATCGCTTACCAGACGGTACATTCTTCCTATACCCACACGCTGAAAATCAAAGACCCGCCCCAGAGCGCCACCGGCCCGATCGACCCGGACGGCTACAACATCTATGCCGTGGAACTCCACGCCGACAGCCTCTCCTTCTACCTCAACGGCACACACACCTTCACCTATCCCCGGATCCCTGCCGCCGACAGCGAAGGACAGTTCCCCTTCGACCGCCAATATTACCTCCTGCTCGACATGCAGCTGGGCGGCTCGTGGGTCGGAAACGTCGAACCCGCCGACCTGCCCGCAGAAATGCAGATCGACCGGGTAAGGTTTTATAAAAAGTAACCCCACCAGCAAAAAGGAGACAGAAACATGATCAGATGGTACGACTCGCGCCAATATCTCAAATACGCCTTCATCGTGGTGGCAACACTGATCGCCATCGTGTCGGTCGTCGTGTCGGATTCGCTCATCCGGAAACTCGCCGAAGAAGAACACCGCAAAATGGAAGTATGGACCGAAGCACAGCGCTTGTTCATCCTCGACGATTCGACACAGACGGGCCAGATCTCCCTGATCTGGAAAGTCATGGAAAGCAATACGACCATCCCGGTGATCTGCTGCGACGACCGGGGCGACATCGTCAGCTACAACAACATCCGGGTGCCCGACCGCAACCCGGAACCGTTCCTGCAAAAGAAAGTCCGGGAATTTAGAGCCAAACGCCCGCCCTTTACCCTCGACTTCGGCGACAACACCTACCAGTACCTCTACTACGACGACTCGGTGATCCTCAAACGCCTCCTCCTCTACCCCTACATACAGCTCCTGGTCATCGCCGTATTCATCATGATCTCCTTTCTGGCGCTGGCCGCCACGAAAAAGTCGGAGCAGAACAAGGTCTGGGTGGGCCTGTCGAAAGAAACGGCCCACCAGCTGGGCACGCCCATCTCGTCGCTGATTGCATGGGTGGAATACCTGAAAACAAAAGAGGTGAACGCCGCCTACGCCGCCTATCTTCCCGAAATGGAGAAAGACGTGAAACGGCTGGAAGTCATTGCCGAACGGTTCTCCAAGATCGGGTCGAACCCGGACATCGTACCGCTGGACATCAACAAGTCCGTCCTCTCAGCCTGCGGCTATATGAAGTCGCGCATCTCGCCGAAGGTGAAGATCTCGGTGGCGTTTTCCCGGAACTCCATGCCGGCGCTGATGAACGAAGCGCTGTTTTCGTGGGTGATCGAAAACCTGACGAAAAACGCGGTGGACGCGATGGACGGGCAGGGCGCCATCGGATTCCGGATCAACGAAAAGGGAGGCAAGATTCTTGTCGACGTGACCGACACGGGAAAGGGCATCCCCAAGTCGAAATTCAAGACCGTCTTCATGCCCGGCTACACGACCAAGGCACGGGGCTGGGGGCTGGGTCTGTCGCTGGTGCGCCGCATCGTGGAATCCTATCCCGGCGGGAAGATCTACGTCAAAAACTCGGAGCCGGGAAAGGGCACCACCTTCCGCATCGAACTGCGCAGGCACGTCCGCAGCAGCGCCGGCGCGGTTACTTCTCCCGGATGAAGATCCGGACGGGCGTCCCGCTGAAGTCCCAGTGTTTGCGGATCTGGTTTTCGAGAAAACGCCGGTAAGGCTCCCTGACCCACTTCGGCAGGTTGCAGAAGAAAGCAAACGAAGGCACCTGTCCGGCGGGCAACTGGGTGACGTATTTGATCCTGATATATTTCCCCTTCCACGCGGGCGGCGGCGTCTGCTCGATCAGCGGCAGCAGGACACTGTTCAGCTGCGCCGTCGGGATGCGTTTCCGGCGGCAGGCATACACCTGTCCGGCCGTTTCCAGCACCTTCAGGATGCGCTGCCTGCTCAGTGCCGAAATAAACAGCACGGGGAAATCGGTAAACGGCGCCAGCCGCTCGCGGATCGCGCGGATGTAACCGTCGATCATCTGCTGGCTCTTTCCCTCGACCAGGTCCCACTTGTTCACGCAGACCACCAGGCCTTTCCGGTTCTTCTGGATAATGGAGAAGATGTTCATGTCCTGCCCCTCGATCCCCTTCGTGGCGTCGAGCATGAGCACGCAGACGTCCGCGCCTTCGATCGCCCGGATGGAGCGGATCACGGAATAATACTCCAGGTCTTCGTTCACCTTGCCCCTCTTGCGGATGCCGGCCGTGTCGACCAGGTAGAAGTTCATCCCGAACTTGTCGTATTTCGTGTAGATGGAATCGCGCGTGGTGCCGGCAACGGCGGTCACGATGTGCCGTTCTTCGCCGATAAAGGCGTTGATCAGCGACGACTTCCCGGCGTTGGGGCGCCCCACGACGGCGATGCGCGGCAGTTCCTCTTCCGTTTCCTCGCGCTGCGTTCCGGGGAAGAGGGCGATCATCCTGTCCAGCAGGTCGCCCGTACAGGAGCCGTTCATGGCCGACAGGCAAAGGGGGTCGCCCAGCCCCAGGCGGTAGAAGTCGGCGGAGGCGGCGTGGAGGGCATACGTGTCGGCCTTGTTGGCCACCACGATCAGCGGTTTGGCTGTTCGCCGCAGGATGCGCGCGACGGCGTCGTCCAGGTCGGTCACGCCGTTGACCACGTCGACGACAAACAGGATCAGGTCGGCCTCTTCGATGGCGATCTGTACCTGACGGTTGATCTCCTCCTCGAAAACGTCTTCCGAGCGGACCACCCATCCGCCCGTGTCGACAAGGGAAAACTCCTGTCCGCTCCATTCCACTTTTCCGTAATGACGGTCGCGCGTGGTGCCCGCCTCTTCGTCCACAATGGCTTCCCGCGTCTGCGTCAGCCGGTTGAACAGGGTAGATTTCCCTACGTTCGGCCGCCCTACAATTGCTGCCACATTTCCCATAAACAGTTACAGTTTAAATATTCAACGATCAGTCCGGCTGGTATCCGAACGCCTTCAGCAGGCTGTCCCGGTTTCGCCAGTCTTTTTCTACCTTTACGAACATCTCCAGGAAGATCTTCTTCCCGAAGAAGTGTTCCAGGTCTTTCCGCGCCATGGTTCCCGTCTTCTTCAGCGCCAGTCCCCGGTGTCCGATCAGGATGCCTTTCTGGGTTTCGCGTTCGACGACGATCACCGCCTTGATGTGGATCAGGGTGGCCGACTCGTCGAACAGTTCCACCACCACTTCCGTGGCATAGGGTACTTCCTTCTGATAGTACAGCAGGATTTTCTCGCGGATGATCTCCGTCACGAAAAACCGCGCCGGCCGGTCGGTCATTGCGTCTTTTCCGAAATAGGGGGGCGAATCGGGCAGGAGCGCCACGATCCGCTGTTTCAGCGGCTCGATATTGAATTTCGACAGCGCCGAGAGGGGCATGATTTCGGCCAGGGGCAAAGCTACATGCCACTGTTCCGTCAGGCGTTCGAGCGTTGGCTGGTCGGTCAGGTCGATTTTATTGATCAGCAGCAGTACGGGACATTTGGCCTGCTGCACCCTGTGCAGGAAATCTTCGTTCTTGTCCGTCTGCTCGACCACGTCCGTGACGTAGAGCAGGACATCCGCATCGTCCAGCGCCGATTCCGAAAAGCCAAGCATGGACTTTTGCAGTTTGTAGTTAGGCCGGAGCACGCCCGGTGTGTCGGAATAGACGATCTGCATGTCTTCCGTGTTGACGATGCCGAGGATGCGGTGGCGTGTCGTCTGGGCTTTGGCCGTGATAATGGAAATGCGTTCCCCGACCAGCCGGTTCATCAGGGTGGATTTGCCGACATTCGGGTTTCCGATGATGTTGACAAAGCCGGATTTATGTTTTTGCTCCGTCATACCCCCATTTCACGTAGTTTGCGCCCCATGTAAATCCGGCGCCGAAGGCCGCAAGTATCAGATTGTCGCCTTTTTTCAGTTTCTTTTCCCATTCCCACAGGCAGAGCGGGATGGTGCCCGAGCTGGTGTTTCCGTATTTCTGGATATTGACCATGACCTTGTCGAGCGGCACTTCCAGTCGCCGGGCGGCGGCGTCGATGATGCGGAGATTGGCCTGGTGGGGGACGATCCAGTCGATGTTTTCTTTTGTCAGGCCGTTGCGTTCGACGATTTCGATGGCCACGTCGGCCATGTCCGAAACGGCGCGCTTGAAGACCGTCCGGCCTTCCTGATAGACTGCATGTTCACAGTTGTCGATGCTTTGGTGGGAGGGCATGTTGGCCGACCCTCCGGCTTTCATGTGGAGGAACGGGAATCCGCTTCCGTCGGCTCGCAGGATGGTATCCATGACGCCGTACGGTTCGTCCGTTGCTTCCAGCAGGACGGCTCCGCAGCCGTCGCCGAAGAGCGGACAGGTGCTGCGGTCGGTGTAGTTGGTGATGGCCGTCATCTTGTCGCCGGCCACAAAAACGATCCGCCTGCAGGCGCCCGAACGGATAAAGTTGGCGGCTGTTTCCAGTCCATACACGAATCCGGCGCAGGCGCCCTGGACGTCAAAGGCAAATGCCTTTCTGCATCCGGTGCGGTAAGCGATGATGGTGGCCGTCGGCGGGAAAGGGTAGTCGCCGGTCGACGTGGCGCAGATGACGCCTTCGACCGATTCGGGAGCGACGCCGGTCTTTTCGAGCAGCCGGTTCACTGCATGAACGGCCATGAAAGACATGCCCGTGTGGGGGTCTCTGATGATCCGGCGTTCCTTGATGCCGACCCGCGTTGTAATCCATTCGTCGGTCGTATCTACGATCCTGCACAACTCTTCATTGGTGAGTACGTCGTCGGGAACATACCCTGCCACCCCTGTAATAACAGCGTTTAGTCTATTCATCTCTACAAAATTAAATAGATAACCTTCTTTAGTGAGGTTATCTATTTTGTTACTAAATTACGTTCCGGTAAACGGGTCATTTCGCGCGCCAAGCCCGCATTTATACGGCGGCTGCTTTTTCGATCGCCAACTTGCCCCTGTAATAACCGCATTCGCCGCATACGGTGTGGTATACATGCCATTCGCCGCAGTTTGGGCAGATGGCCAGTGTGGGAGCAACCGCGTGGTCGTGAGACCTTCTCTTGCCGGTTCTCGCCTTTCCCTGTCTTCTTTTAGGATGTGCCATAAATTCTATTATTTATAATTATTCTTCTACATTTAAATCTTTCAGCGAATCCCATCGCGGGTCGATATCCCGGCTTTCCGGATCGTCGCCGACCGACGGTTCTTCGTCCATATAGCCGAAATCTCCATCTTCATCGTCTGTCCGTTTGGCCGCATGTTTCTTCAGTTTGGAGGTCATCGCCCTGTTGCACTTGCCGGGCGGATGGATATGCTTCATCGGGACTGCCAGCGCCACAAACTCGTACAGGAACCAGGCCAGGTTCAATGCGCCTTCTTCTTCCGAGATGACCAGTATCTCGTCGCTTTCTTCGGCATATTCCCTGCCGAACTTCACAATCAGACGGGCATCCGTCTCAACGGGCTGTTCCATGTCGTCCAGACAGCGGTCGCACGGGACGTATACCACGCCTTCGAAATGGAATTTCAGTTCAAAAGAGGCCGGTTTCCGCTCTACACTCAGCCTTGCGCGAACTTTTCCCCTCTGCACGTCTGTTCCGTCGATGTCCATAAAAAACTTGTTATCCAGCAGATATTCGTACTTGCAAATTTCTGCCGGCGCCATCGTTTTAAACGTTACGTGGTATGCATCAAATTTTCCCAAAGCCTCCTGTGTCGAAAAAACGTTGCAAAGGTATAACTTTTTTGCGCATAATGGAGCATCTTTCCGCATATTTTAATAGGGAACTAACCGTCAGCGCGTTGAAGGCGCCGAAAAAACGGGTTTCACGGCGGAAACCGTGCCGGAGGCGCCGGCGCGGTTTCGAAACCGGAAGATTACAGGCGTATCCGGAACGTATATGCATGACGGCAGGGGCGGCCGGATTCCTTCTGCAATGCTTCCGGAAGGATAATCGCGGTTGTTCCGTCCCGGTGATGCCATTCCAGCGGTTTTTCGCAGCCCAGCAGGCAGATTTCCGAGCCTTCCGCCGGTTTCACCGATTTCAGTTCCAGTTGCGTGCCCGGCCATTCCAGCGCGATGGCATAGATCGTTTTGCCGTCTTTGGCACGGGTGTAGCGGACATGGTCTTCCGCAACGGTCGACCAGGCGCGGGTATAATAAATCCCTTCGCCGTTTACCTTCAGCCATTTCCCGATTTCTTCCAGCCGCGTTTTCTGAATTTCGGGCAGGGCGCCTCTTCCGTCGGGGCTTATTATGAGCAGCAGATTTCCTCCGGCGGCAACGATGTTGACAAACATGTGGACAAGTTCCCGGGGCGAGAGGACGTTTTCTTCCGTGTCCTGCCAGTTGAATCCGAACGACGGGCTGATACTGCGATTCTCTTCCCAGGCATGTTCCATCCACGGTTTCTTTTCGACGATGCCGCCCGGAGGATAACCGTATTCGGAGGTGAAAATATCGCCCCGCTTTTTGCGCAGGCCGCGATGGTCTACCTGGCCGAGACGGTCGTTGACCGCTACTTCCTTCCTGTCTCCGGCCTGATTGTAGAAATAGGCTGTGATTTCGTAACTGCCCAGCTTTTCGACCGGATCCGTCCATTCACCGTCATACCAGACGATGTCGGGGTCGTAGCGGTCGATAAATTCCACCGCCTGCGGGACAAGATACTGTTTCAGGAAATCCTTTACGGGTATTTTCCCGGGTATGATATTTTCCCAGTCCTGTATGGAGACCGTCTTCCCGGACAGCGGCGAACCCGAAAGTGTCGAAGGCTCATATTTCCCGACGGTGGTGTTTCCCCTGAACCAGGTACGGCATAACAGCTCTCCGCCGTCACCGATCACCGGATATTCCCATTCCTGCGTACAGTAGTAGAATCCGAATTTCAGACCCTTTTTCCGGCACTGGTCTGCCAGCGGCTGTATCAGGTCCCGGCCCAGGCGGTCGCCTGCGTCCATGTGCGTATAGGACGAAGGCCAGATACAGAAACCCGAAAAATGCTTGCAGAAGGGGATAATGTATTTCATGCCCGCCTTCACGGCCAGATCCGTCAACTCGTCGGGGTGATAGTCTTCGGCGGTGAAAAGCGGAATAAAATCGCCCCGCTCAAAATCCTTCCCCCAGTTTTTATGGTGATACGGGATCATGCTGATGTGATTGCTTTTGTAGGGTCTGCTGTCGTCTACCATACGGTACTCGTACCAGTCGGGATACATGGCTTCGTGTTCCATCCGGGTGGCGTAGGCCCCCAGCGACCAGAGGCCCCAGTCATACAGCATTCCGAACTTGAGGTCGCGGAACCATTCGGGCACGGGATGACGGTCGATGGATTCGCCGGTTGCTTTCCATGTTCCCTTTTCGATCACTTCCATCATCCGCTGATATTCCCGGTCGGCAAGCGCCATGGTCGGTTCCGAGAATTTCTCCTTCATGTCCGACAGGGAATACGGGTAGCGGTAAGGGACGGGGTCATATCCTTCCGGACGACGGTATTCCTTCGGGGCGAGGGGCGCTTCTTCTTCCTGTACGGACAGGGGCTGCTGACCGTAACCCGCTAAAACCGTTCCGGCCAGAACCGGAAACAAAATACTTTTTCTTATCCAAATAGCTTTCATCACTGTTTGTCTTTATATTGAACGTTATATGTAAAATAAATACGGCCTGTTACAACCGTTTCGGTTTTAGAATTAGACTTGATTCCGACCGTTTCCGTCTGAAATCTCTCGCCTCCTGACTCAATTCCGAACTTTTCAGTCTGAAATCTTTAGAATCGGACCTGATTCCGAACATTTCAGTCTGAAATCTTTAGCCGCCTGACCCGATTCCGAACATTTCAGTCTGAAATCTTTAGAATCGGACCTGATTCCGAACATTTCAGCCGGAAATCTTTAGCCGCCTGACCCGATTCCGAACATTTCAGCCGGAAATCTTTAGCCGCCTGACCTGATTCCGAACTTTTCAGTCTGAAATCTTTAGAATCGGACCTGATTCCGAACTTTTCAGTCTGAAATCTTTAGCCGCCTGACCCGATTCCGAACTTTTCAGTCTGAAATCTTTCGCCACCTGACCTGATTCCGAACATTTCAGCCGGAAATCTCCGGTTTTGCCGGGTTCGCCGGGTTTCAACGCTTATTTTTCGACGACCAGCGTATAACTGTCCCGGGTTTTCGGCGATTTCACGCTCAGGCTAATCCGGTGGAGGGTGTCGCCCCAGTTGGCGCGCACGCCTTCGTCGGATTCCGTTTCCAGTTTGATTTTTTCGATCGAGACGTCCATCTGTCCGGCATCATACCGGACCGTCAGCGGAACGGTCGCGCCGTCTTTGTCCGTATAATCGATCGTTATCCGGCCCGCCCCGGCGACTTTTACCGGATAACAGGTCATCAGATGCTGAACAACGCTGCCGGCTTTCTGCAAATCGACGACATCCCTGACCGTTACATTTTTGCCGCGGTTCAGCGTGACGGAGCGTTTCCAACTGTTCACTGCCGCTTCGGCGGGATACGCGCCCGCCATGTCGAGCGAGAACACCGTCGACGCTTTTCCCTTTTTAAACGTGGCCCCGGTTGCCCTGAAGTCCAGGCCTTCGTGCTGCGTGACGCCGTTTATGGTCGGGAGGTTATGGTAATCCGAACAGAGATTCCACAGTTCATATCTCCGGTCGGTGAACGTCATTGCCGTATATTTCGGATTGCCGACGTCGATCAGCAAAGGCCGTCCGTCGTAGTAGACGATGAAACTGCCGATGTCGTTGTGGTTATGACTTTCGCCGTTGTTGCCGCCCTTGGCCGCAAAGAAAAATCCTTTTTCCGATCCTTCCCGGTCGCGGGCAATGGCTACCTGGAGGTCGGGGAACCATACGTCCTGCGGAAGCGGCAGCGCGCTGGGCGAATGTTCAAATGCGTCCGGCAGGAACAGGTCGAAAAAGTCGCGGGCATAGTGTGCGCGTACAAAGTCGGCGCCGACAGGGTGGCCGTACCAGGCGGCATACCTCATGAGCGCCGGATCGCCAATATCCCGGCCGATACGGTATGTCAGGGCGCCGGCCGTGCCGATGCGGGGGCCGGCGTCGGCGAAGTTGACGGCGTAATGCCCGCTGATCTGCACCTTATAAATAAAGCTGCACATGTTCCCGAACTTTTCGCTTTCGTACACATAGCGGAAAGCGTCGCCGGTGGCCAGGTTCAGCAGGGCGATATTGTCATAGAGTGCGCCGACTGCCGCACCCCAGTATCCCGGTCCTTCGGAACAGCCGCCGTCCGGGGGATAGGGATTGACGAACTCGTCGAGCGTCCGTAACGCCCGTTCGATCATTTTCGCCCGCTGCGCATTGTCGTTTTCAAGCAGCAGGGCGCAGGTGATCCAGTTGGAACAGATCCAGGGATTCCAGTTGTTGGGCGCCCGCCCGTCGGGTTTTTTACTCATCCATCCATGATGCACCGTCATCAGGGGCTGCAACATGCGGGAATGTACCTCGTGACGAATCCGTTTACGGATCTGCGGCGATACGGCGTCGAATCTGTCGCCCAGAAAATAGTCGGCCCAGGCGAGTATGCCGCCTGTCACTCCGGTGTACAGGTCGACATAAGGCTGCGTCACGTCCATCAGTCCTGCATATTCGTCCGTCTGCGGCAGATGCGCCGACGATCCCCACCAGGATTCTTCACAGATCGACCAGATGCCGTTGATGATCGGGTCGATAAAGCGTCCCCTGTTTTCGTACAGCTCTGCCAGGATCATATTGGCCAGCACGATGCGTTTCCGGTAACTGATTTTCTGGTATTCGGAACGGTTGCCCGTCCGCACGATCAGCAGCGAAAGGGTGGCCGGCACGGTGGGCCAGTCGTAATCCAGGACGCTTTCGGCATATCGGGTATACACTCCCAGGGATGCGGTATCGGCTACGGCCCAGCCCTGCCGGTCGTCCAGGGGTGGAAAGGGCGTCCATTTGTCGCGCGGAATCAGGAGGCGCTGCAATTCTTCGGCAGAATAAGTTCCGCTCAGCAGGTTCTGTTCCTGAGCGTGGGGCATCAGGCAGAGAAAGAGGAATATCGTGAGATAAAACAATTTATTCATGCGCGTTTATTCTGCAAGTGTTTTTATTCTGATTGCGTCGATTTTCAGTTTCCCGTCCCCGGCCGCATGATAAACGGCAATCCGTCCCTTCGACGGGGAGGCGCGCCATGACATTCGCTGGACTTCAATCCCGTTGAGGATCACGGTCGATTCTTCGGCGAGGTGGATGATCTGTGTCGGGAGATAAGCGTAATCCATATATTTCAGTTTGGCGCCTGCCGACGGGTCGTAAAATTCGGCTTTGTAGCCTCTGTCGGTTTCGTTCTCCCAGCTGTAGAAAATGCCGCTGTTGCCTCCGCCGGTTTCCGTCTTGGCGGTAGAAACCTGAAGTTCATATCCGGGGTCGAACACGTCTTTGGAGATTAAATATCCCGAACCGCCGGTGGCGACGATTTCGCCGTTTTCCACTTTCCATACAGCCTCGCCGGCGATCTCCCACTTTTCGAGGTTTTTCCCGTTGAACAGATCCGTCCACGGCGGCTCACTGGAGGGCAATTCCCGGAGGTGGATATTCCGAAATTCGATTTCCCTGCCGTGATTCTGAAGGCCGATATGCCCGTTGCGAAGACGGTATTTCAGGCGCGGATGTTTATCCATGTTTCGGTTTTGCACCACCTGACCGTTTAATTCGATGACCAGCACAGGCCAGTCCATGATGATATGGTACGTATTCCAGTGTCCGGCCGGTTTGACGGCGCTGAGGAGCGGCGCTTCCACGTCGTAGATGGCGGCGCAGGAATGTACATCGGGCGCGTTTCCTGCATCGTCGTTAATCTGGATTTCCATTCCCATGCGCGATTCCCGTCCGTGGTCGCGTTCCACCAGATGGATGGTTACGCCGCTGTTGCATTTGGGACTCATCCGGAAATCAAGATACAGTTCGAAATTCTCGTATTTCTTTTCCGAAAGGATAAAATAGGGGTCGCCGGGTTTCCCGTAACAGTGAATCGTTCCGTTTTCGACCTTCCAGGCGCCCTTGTCGGGACGTATATCCCAGCCGGTAAAATCCCTGCCGTTGAAGAGGGGTACGAATCCTTCCGGCGCGATGTTCTGCGCGAAAGCCGGCGCAGGGGAAAACAGGAGCAGCCATGCCGCCAGGCAGCATTTTACGATTTCGACAGGCCTTATACTTCTCATAACCATATCCTCCTCATACTTTTTCGGGAATAACAAACGGTTCGCGATAGCTGTCCCGGAGGAAGAGATTGGCCACTTCGGCATGTTCGCCGGTAAAGCGTTCGGTCGACGAATCGAAGGTGAGTTCGGGGCCGAGGAAAAGTTCTTCCCCGGCGGGGTCGATGCCGTTGAGCCGAAGGTGTTCTTCAAAACTCAGGAACACTTCCTCCAGCCCGGGATACCGGACGACGGTTTTTCGCAGCTCTTCGAGACTTGTCCGCGTGCCTGTCTGATAGGAGATGTTGCCGATGTGGCTGATGTTTGCCGAAAGATGTCCTTCGAGAATATCGGTTCTGAGGTCTTCCTGTTTTCCGCTTTTGAGGGCTTTGACGAAATTGAACTGCGGCCCGACCCGGCCCGGTTCCTCGAACCGTTTCACCAGTGCGCCGTTATTGTCGAAAATGGAATCGCCGGTCAGATACCCGTTTTCGCAGAAAATATAGATGCTGCAATTGGCGGAACCCTGAAAGGGATGATGTACTTTTTTCCCCGTAGCGGTATGTCCCGTGAAGCCGTCCATGTTGTCGATGCCCGTTTTTTCGCCCAGCGCGCGCGAATCGTAAATCACCGGGATGCCATCGCAGTCATACCATGCTACCTGCGTATTGGGAACGTTTCCGTCGTCGGTATATCCGAACCGTCCGCCGAAACTCAGCGCCCGTTGCGGCGCATGTTGCCTGCCCAGCGCCCAGCGACAGAGATCCAGCTGGTGAGGTCCGTTATTTCCCAGTTCGCCGTTGCCGGTGAACCACTGCCAGTGCCAGTCATAATGCAGTTCCCGGCGTGGCAGGGGCATCATGGGCAACGGTCCGGAATGGAGGTTGTAATCGCAGGTGGCGGGTATGACGCCGGGGCCTTTGATTTTGCCGATGCTCTGACGCCGCTTGTAATTGACGATGCGGACGTAAAGGACTTTTCCCAGATGCGTATGCATGTAGTCGATCGCGGCAGCTACGCTGGTATTCGATCGTGTGTCCAGATCGGCCTGCACCAGCCGTTTGTACTTGCGGGCGGCTTCGACCATCTTGCGCCCTTCCCAGATGGAATGGGAAACGGGCTTTTCCACACAGACGTGTTTGCCGGCCTGGCAGGCCCACACGGTAGCCAGGGCATGCCAGTAGTTCGGCATCCCGATGGATACGGCATCAACATCTTTGTCGTCGAGCAGGTCTCTCAAATCCCGGTATCCTTTGGGATGGATACTGTCTTTTGCCAGTGAGGCCAGCATTTTGTCCAAATATTCGGTATCGCAGTCGCAGAGGGCTGTAATACGGACATTTTCAGGCTGACGCTTGTAGGAATTGACATGCGACTGTCCAATACCCCGAAGTCCGATAACGGCGGCATGGATACGTTCGTTGGCCCCCTTGACCGGATGTGCGGGTGTGCCAAATGTGTAACTCGAAAATAATAGCCCGGCGCCTCCAAGTACACTGTTTTTTAGAAAATCTCTTCTGTTGGTCATGACGTTTTAAAACTGTAAACAGATAAAAAAATAGCCGTCCTGTTTCTGCCGCTTCTGACGGAACGGCAGAAACATAGACGGCATAAAAGTAGTAATAATTTCTCAGGTCAGTATCCCGGATTCTGCGGATAATCGCTGGTGCAGCGGTCGATGTGCTCCTGTGGAATCGGACGGAGGAGGGATTTGTCATTCCATTGCGTTCCATTCGATATCACGAGTGCATTCAACATGGCACGTTCGGGAAGTTTACCCAGACGTTTCAGGTCTGTCCAGCGATAAAATTCGCCGCACAGTTCGCGCCCGCGCTCATCAAGGATCATGTCTATATCCAGTTCGGCTTCGGTGATTTCCATCTCGCTTTCCTTGCCCGGCCAGGCGGCATTGCGGCGTATGGCGTTGAAATATCTCAGGGCTTCGCTCCTGTTGCCCGCTCTGAGATAAGCCTCGCTTGCCAGCAGGTAGGCGTTGGCCAGACGGAACAGGACATGATCGCGTCCGCCGAAACTGTCGTTAGCGCCGGGACGTTTCGTATCCTCGTACTTGATCAGCGAAGGATAGATGCTGCGATAACTCTGGAAATAGATATTGTCACCCTCCGTCGAAGGTGTGATTACCGGGACATCGTCCGGGTTGTAGACCTTGATTTCGGGACGGGCGTCGATCTGTTCCTTTGTCCATGCGCGTTTGGGCGTAATGAAAATCGTATCGCCAAGTTCCCGGCGAACCGTATGTTCCTCGCCGTTCAACCGGTACGTATAGTCGATTCCTCCGGCCAGATTGCACCGCCAGGCATCGCGGAACCAGGCCTCGAAGCGACAGTCTTTCGTTTCGTCGATCATGTTGATCAGGCGGGTCGATATTCTGAATCGCTCCCAGGCTTTCCCGTATTCGACCGAACGCTCCAGTCCGGCGACGGTATGATAGGAGCCAAGATAGAACATGTGCGCCTGGTTTTGCGTTCCGCCCAGACCGGCCGTAAGGTTCTGCGGCAAATCGTGGTAACAGAAAATGACTTCCGTGTTACCCGGGCCGTCGTTACTTTCCTTATACACTTCAAAAGGCGACATCAGGGCAAAGCCTCCGTTGTCGATAATATCCCGGTACAGTCCGGCCGCTTCATTCCAGTGCGTAGCCGTCCCTCGCGAATCCGACAGCAGGACATATCCCAGCATGAATTTGCCTGCCCATGCGCTCAGGCGTCCGAACTGCTCCGGATTGGCCGGAAGATTTTCCGCCGCAAACCGCAAATCGGGATAGATACCCTCGTCCCAGATCGTGTTTACGGGCGTGCGGGAGGCCTCCGTATCGGCGCCTTCGCTGGCTTCGAGCGAGAAATGCACGTCGCCGAAGTTCATCGTCAGATGGAAATACGCATTCGCGCGGAAGAATCGCGCTTCCGCCTCGCGCACTTTCCGTTCTTCGTCCGACAGGCCTTCGGCGATGGGGATATACTTGGTTGCATAATTACAGTAATTGATAAGACTGTAAGCGGTGTTCCAGACGTTTCTTACATCAGCGTCCGTAGGCGTTGCGCTGTACCAGTTCATGGCCAAACCGTCAAAACCCCCGCCCGCCTGCTCAGTGTCCGTGCCGAACACGTTGATCTTGTGCAGCGGATTGATCGGGTTCTCAAAGCCGCGCGAGGAGTTGTATATTCCGTTAATCAGCGATTCAATCCCTTTCCGGGTTTGATAGTAGCCTGCCGGCGACAGCACCGACATGGGATGTTCTTCAAGATCGCAACTTGAGAAGATGAAGCATAACGGAATCGTTAAAATCAAAAATCTATTAAATATCCTTTTCATTGTAGTGACATTTTAGAATTAAAAATTGAGACTTAAACCGAATTGCCAGGAAGTAGTCACCGGGTAACTTGCAGCGGTGTTTTCGGGGTCATTTCCCTTATAGTTCGGCGCATAAATGTATGGATTGTTCACATTGACAAAGATTCGCGCATTGCGCACGCTGAATGTTTGAGTATACTTGCCCGGCAGGGTATATCCGAGCGAAACGTTTGACAGACGGATGAACGACAAGTCATACAGGCCGTAATCGCCAAGACCGTTCTCGCTGCCGTTGGCGCTGGGTTTGAATGCGCCGATAGCCCATGCCATGGGATGTTTGTTCGACCGGTTTTCAGACGTCCAGTATTCTTCATACATCACGTTGCGACGTCCGGGTTCGCCGAGCTGGTATTCGGAACTGCTGCCGCGCGCGCCCTGACGGGTATTGATGTTCAGATAGAGATCGAATCCCTTGCAGGCAAGCGTGGTATTCAAACTGCCGATCCATTTGGGGTCGGTAGGAATGATTTGCCTGTCTTCGGAGGCGCGTATGCCCGGTTTGGACGGATCTTCGTTCTTGACGTCCTCCAGTTTGGGCCAGCCCGGTTTGGCGCCGTACACGGCGGCCGCTTCGGCTTCTTCCTCCTGCCAGATACCGAGAAACTTGTAGCCGTACCATACGCGGATCGGATGCCCGATAAACCATGACGAACCGGTATCGTCCTGTTTGTCTCCGTACAGGTCTACGATCTTGTTTTTGTTTTTGTAGAACGTAATTCCCATATTCCATTGCAGATCTTTTTTGCGGATAATATCTCCTCTCAAAGTCATCTGGATACCGCGGTTGTTGATCTGGCCGATGTTCATCTGATAACTGCCGAAACCGGATGTATACGGCAAATTGCGCGACATGATCAGTCCGTTGGTATTCTTGTCATACAGGTCGATCGAACCGCTCAGCCGTCCCCTGTAAATGCTGAAATCCAGACCCGCATTGTATTCGGTCGTTTTTTCCCAGACCAGATTCGAGTTGGGGATGGTGTTGGGAATGTAGCCGGTGACGGGCGTATTGTCGAACGCATACCAGTTCGGACCGCCCAGCGCGCCCAGCGTAGAATACGGGGCAATACTCATTTTGCCGACGTTACCGTAGGAAAGACGCAGTTTCAGGTTGTCGAGAAACCGGTCCTTCAGCGCAGACATAAAAGACTCTTCGCCGAGGTGCCACGAAAGGGCAAAAGCGGGATACTGCGTCCATTTGTTGCCTGTCGGCAGGCGCGAGGAACCGTCGCGGCGGAACGTGACCGTCAGGAGATAGCGGTTGAGCAGCGAATAGTTGGCTCTTCCCATAAACGACAGGATGGTCCATTCGGTCAGTTTGCTGCCCTTTTCCAGCACGCTGCTTGCGGTACCCATGTTGTAGTACAGGCCGTCGAAAGTCATGTTTTCCGTCTTTAGCATAAGTTCCTTGTCGCTGTAGGTCTCGGCATTGAACGCGGCCATGGCGTCGATGCGGTGGATTTTGCCAAATACTTTGTTATAGGACAGGATATTGTCGAACGTCGTAGCCAGTCTCGTATTTTTCTGATAACGTGCGGCAGGCGGTTTGGTACCCTGCCGGTCGAGCGTCATGACGTCGTCGAACCGTCCGTTGTCCGAATTGGAATAGTCGGCCCTCAAGGCGACTTCGTAATTCAGATTGTCCCAGATGTTCCATTTCATGGCCACCGAACCGATAATATTGTACTCGAAAACCTCGTTCATGCTGTTTTCCGCTTCCAGCACGGGATTGGTGTCGAAAGGATCGGAAGTGACATACAGTTTCAGATTACCGTTTTCGTCGTACGGATCTGCCAGCGGCGGAAGCTGATACAGCAAATCGACCGCACCCGTAGCGTGATCGTTTTTGGAATAGGTTCCGAGGATTTTCGTTGTAAACTCCACCCGGTCGGAAGGCTTCAGTTTGTTGCTGAAATTGAGGTTGAAACGGTCGTATCCTGCATACGGTATCAGCGATTCCTGGGACAGGTATCCCAGCGAGATGACGGTTCCCGTTGTCTTCCCCGACGTGCTGACGGTCAGGTTGTGATTCATGTTGAATCCCGATCCTCCGTAAACCATGTCGTACCAGTCGGTTGAAATGCCCCTTGCGATGCCGTCCTGCTGCATACTGTCGAAAATCTGGCCGTCATAACTGCCGCTCATCGCCTTATCGAGGGTGGCGTCGGCAATGCTGCTGAGGTTTCCGCTGTTGTACCAGGCCGCCCGCTTGTAGGCGGTAAACTGCGGACCGTTCATCAGTTGCGGAGCCCGCGTCACCTTGTCGAATCCCGCCCAGCCGTTGTACGAAACGCTTGTCTTTTCTTCGCCTGCCTGCGCCTGCTTCGTCGTCACGATAATGACGCCGTTGGCGCCTCTGGATCCGTAAATGGCAGCTGCCGAAGCATCCTGCAAGACGTCGACCGAAACAATGTCGTAAGGGTTGATCACCATGCTCGAACTCTGCATCGGCACTCCGTCGACCACCCACAGCGGATCGTTGTTGCGGATGTTGGAGTTAAGCACATTGTTTCCGCGAATTTCAATTG
>JAIRXI010000275.1 GCA_031268395.1 Tannerella sp.
TCACGATTCGGTATCTCGAGCGCCAAAGTCAGCCCGCTCCAGACGCTGGTGGCCCTGTATCAGGCAGCCCAGGTCAAGGCCGTACTTCCGAACTCGGGCAAGGCCGACCGGCAGAGCAGGAACGATAAGGCCACGGCCGTCAGCAAGGCTACGCGCGACTTTGTGAACGCGAACCTGCGCTACAACGATACGGTGACGAACGATGACCGCATACAGCTCGGATTGACCGTACCCGACGATGAGCCTACGGAGGAGGGCGAAATCGAGACGATGCCCGTCGTCGATTTCATCGATACGACCGTGATCAGGCGCGTCGTCCTGCACTTCAAGGACATGTTCGGCAAGTCCCGTGCGAAACCCTCCGGCGTGCACGGAGCGGAAATCAGATGGGCCATACTCGCCGGGCCGCCGAAATCGATGGACGAACTGATCCATTCCGAGTTCAGCACCCGTTCGCACTGCGCGCTGACGTTCGACGAAGGCCAGCGTAGCCTGATCCTGTTCGCCAGCCTGCGCTGGGAGAACAACCGCGGCCGGAAAGGCCCGTGGAGTGAAATCTATTCGGCCGTTATTCCGTAAATCAACGGATAATGGTCAATGATTAATGTAGGGGCGCACCTGCGTGTGCGCCCCTTAATAACGATTATCGAGGTAACGGGCGCATACGCAGGTGCGCCCCTACATAAAAAATTTTAATTTTTAATTATCAATTATTTATGAAAAAGAGAAATGAATTGAATTGGAAGCCGTTCCATACCATGCGGAAAGGTATGATGTGGGCGGTTGTGTTGACCGGCTTGCTGTTTTGCGCTGCGGCGCAGGGCGTGCATGCCCAGACCGGAGGGAATTTCGTCGTGACCGGTGCGGTCGTCGACGGTTCCGGAGAGCCGCTTGCCGGCGTGAATGTCGTACAGAAGAATGCGCCCGGAAACGGAACGGTAACGAACGCCGACGGGAAATATTTCCTGTCGGTGACGCGTTCCGGCGTCACGCTGACGTTTTCGTACATCGGATTTGTTTCGCAGGACGCCGCCGTCTCCGGCAACGTCCTGAACGTGACGATGAAGGAAGACCTGCAGGCGCTGGACGAAGTAGTCGTCGTGGGCTACGGCACGCAGCGGAAAAGCACGCTGACGGGTTCGGTTTCGGCCATCAAGGCGGAGCAGATCACGGTTGCGCCGGTAGGCAACGTGACGAACGCGCTTACCGGGAAACTTCCCGGCCTGATAACCGTACAGTCGTCGGGGATGCCTGGTTCCGACAATGCAAGCGTGAACATTCGCGGATTCGGCAGTCCGCTGGTAATCGTGGATGGAGTTGAGGCTCTTTTAACGAACATTGATCCCAGTCAGATAGAAACGATCTCCATTCTCAAGGATGGCGCGGCGTCCATTTACGGTGCACGGGCAGGCAACGGGGTACTGCTGGTAACCACCAAACGGGGTGTTACGAGCAAACCTACCATTACACTCAATACGTCCTATACCATGCAGGGCGTCACGAGCATGGCGAGGACTGCGAGTTCGGGACAGTTGGCGCAACTTCAGCGGGAGGCGCACCTGAACGCCGGACAGCCTGAAGAATCGGCGCCGTTTACGGCCGAGGACGTGGAAAAATATTTTGCAGGGAACGATCCGGCCTACCCTTCGTCCGACTGGTACGATTTTGTATTCAGGGACTGGGCGCCGCAGCAGAATCACAATGTATCCATCCGCGGCGGGAACGAAAAACTGAAATACCTCGGTTTTTTCGGTTATCAGAATCAGGGCACTATGGTCAAAAAGAACGCGGGAAACTACTCTCGCTATAACGTGCAGTCCAATATTGATGCGAAGATTACTTCAAGGCTTTCCCTGTCCGTTGATATCTTTGCAGCATACGAGGACAGCAAATTTGCCCGGCGAGTGCCCAGCGGATACTATTGGCAGGATTTGTATTCGACCCGCCCCTGGTATCCGACCACGCTCCCCGATCCGACCAAACTGGCGGCAGGAGGAATCGACATGGGAAGTGTCGCCATAACTTCCAACATGGATATCGACGGATATAATCATAAAAAAGTAAGGGATTTGCACGGAAGAATCTCCCTGTCCTACGACGTCCCCTACATTGAGGGACTGACGGCCAAAGCCTTTGTCAATTACGAGGACTGGCAAACATATACCAAGGATTTCATGAGGCCTTTCCAATGGTACACCTATAATAACGAAGCGGATGTTTATACGCTGGCGGGAACTTACAGATCGGCGGCCGAAGCCAGCGAAAGAATTGACTTCCGAAGACAACTGACCCAGCAATATTCGCTGAATTATGACCATACGTTCAATAACACACATCATGTTACGGCGCTGGCCATGATTGAAAGCCTGGATTATGCGGACAATTACTTTACGGCGGCGCGACGGGAGTTCCTGACACCTGCCATCGAACAACTGTTTGCCGGTTCGGCCGGCACTCAGACCAACAACGGTTCCGCAAACGAAGCGGGACGGGCGAGTGTGATAGGGCGCGTCAACTACGATTACATGGAGCGCTATTTGCTGGAAGCCATTTTGCGGGCGGATGCCTCGGCCAAGTTCCCCGAAGACAAGAGATGGGGTTATTTTCCGGGCGTTTCGCTCGGCTGGGTGATTTCACGGGAAGGGTTCATGCGAAACCTGAATGCGGTCGAGTTCCTGAAACTGCGGGCAAGCTACGGTTCTTCGGGCAATGACAACGTGGGAGATTTCAAGTATCTGACCGGTTTCAACATAAGCGGCCTCTACCAGTGGGGCGACCGTTTCGTCAGCGGCCTTAATTCCACAGGGATGGCAAACCCGCTGCTAACGTGGGAAAAGATGAGCGTATACAACGGCGGAGTGGATTTCTCGGCGCTGAACCGCACGATCTACGGTACGGTAGAGGCTTTCTACCGTACGCGCGAAGGGATTCCGGCTACGCGCAGCACCTCGCTGCCAAGCACATTCGGAGCCACGCTGCCTACGGAGAATATCAACAGCCTGAACGACCGCGGATTCGAACTGTCCCTGGGAACGGCAAAAAACAACAATGAGTTCATGTACGACATCAGCGCCAATATTTCCTGGTCGCGTACCAAATGGGATCATTATGAAGAACCGGAATATGACGACCCCGATCAGAAACGGATTAACGGGCACTCCGGTCAATGGGTGGATCGCGTCATGGGATATGTTTCCGACGGATTGTTCACCAGTCAGGCCGAAATTGACGCCCTGCCATACGACTATGCCGAACTGGGAGGAGGAAAGGCGTCGCTTCGCCCGGGGGATGTGAAATACAAGGATATGAACGGCGACGGCGTACTCGACTGGAAGGACCAGCGGGAGGTAGGAAGCGGTATATTGGACAACAATTACAGGGATGCAGTAGGAAAAGGAACCATGCCACACTGGTTTTACGGCCTGAACGGAGCCTTTTCCTGGCGGAACTTTGACTTGACTGTCATGTTTCAGGGCGCTTTCGGATATCACACTGCGATCGGAGGTTATTTTACCACCACGGATACGTATTACAAATTGCGGTGGACGGAAACGAACAACCACCGGGATGTGCTGATAGCGAGGCCGGGAGGCGCCGCTTCCAATTCCTGGAGATCGGATTACAACCTACGGTCGGCCGCCTATCTGCGACTGAAAAATGCGTCGCTGGGATATTCGCTGCCCAAGCCGTGGAGCGACAAGATCGGCATTGAACGGTTGCGTCTGTACGTCGCGTCTACCAATCTGTTTACTCTGAGCACACTGAGTGAGTATTATATTGACCCGGAAGCGCCAAGCAACAATATAGGTAATTACTACCCGCAGCAGCGTACCATCAGCTTCGGATTGAATTTGAATTTTTAACAACAATAACAAGAATGATTTAATATGAAAAATAAATTATTATATCTGATGTTTGCGGCAGTTTTGTTGAGTTTGACTCCTTCCTGCCTGAATGATGTACTGGACAAAAAAAACCTGAGCATTATTTCCGAAGATGTGGTATGGGACGACCCAAACCTGGTGGATTCGTATCTGGCTCATAAATATTCGAGGATGTCGATCTTTCAGTTCGAATGTCCCGGAAACATATCGGACTACTGGTTTCAGCATTACAGTTTTATGATCGTTTCCATATTGTCCGACGAAGCGGGTAATGGGGTATGGTTTGGAGAATTTGCAGCGCCATTCAAGGCGGGAGGCCTGACTATTTCGGGAGGGTTGCTCGACTGGTGGAACACAGCGTATTCCATCATCCGGGAACTGAACATGCTGATTGAAAAATTGCCGGAGAGCGCCAACGAGCCCGGCTTTATAGAAAGTCGTACGGCGGAAGCCCGTTTTCTGAGAGCATTCAATTATTTTGCGCTTGTGAAACGCTACGGAGGCGTTCCGCTGATCACCCATACGATCGCACTGGACGCACCGGAGGAAGAATTGTATCCCGCGCGCAATTCCGAGAAGGAAATCTATGATTTCGTCATCGACGAAATGGATGCCATCGAGGAAAGCCTGAAAGCAACGACCGAATTTGGACGCGCCACACAGGGCGCCGCACTGGCGCTGAAATGCCGCGCCGCGCTCTACGCCGGCAGCATTGCACGCTACGGCACGGTACAGTTGAACGGTCTGCTGGGCATCCCGCAGGATCAGGCGGCTTCCTATTATCAGAAAAGCCTGGACGCCGCAAACAAAATCAAGACCTGCGGTCACAGCCTGTACAACGGAGACGCCGACAGGGTGGAGAACTTTAAGAACGTCTTCCTGAAGGAACGCAACAGCGAAATCATTTTTGCCAAACAGTATGATGTAACGCAGAATCCTTGGAAGTACGACTTCATGCTCTGTCCCAAACCTCACGGTTATGATGCGGGCATGGCCGGCGGTATTTACCTCGAAATGGTTGAGGAGTTTGAATACACGGACGGCCGCCCCGGTACAATTGACCGTAATGCTCTTCAATCGAACCTGTGGAACATGGAGGAACTGTGGGAGGGCCGCGATCCCCGCTTTTTCGCTTCCGTCTGGACGAACGAAACGCCCTGGAAAGGCGGAAAGATCGATTCGCACCGCGGAATAATCGGAAGCGACGGCGTACTGTACGAGAATCAGCAGGATGCATACGGAGGCATCCCGGCATGGGGAAATCAAAATCAGTACGGAGATTTCGGAACAGGTTTCGGCGTATTGAAGATGTTGGATGAAACATCCAACGCGAACATCGACGAAAGAACCGGCACGGACTGCCCCGTGTTCCGCTACGGCGAAGTGTTGCTGAACCTGGCCGAAAGCGCCTTTGAACTGGGACGGACGGACGAAGCGCTGGACGCCGTCAACCAAATCCGCGACAGGGCCGGCATTGCCCGCAAGACGTCCGTCGACATGGAGACGATCCGCCACGAACGGAAAGTGGAGCTTTTCTTCGAGGGACACCGCTACTGGGACCTGCGCCGCTGGCGCATGGCCGTGGACAAGCTGTCGAAACCGGGATCCGGCGTGCGCTTCATCCTGGATTATGATACGCGCAAGTATAAAATATCCGTGCTGAACGATTACGACGGCACCACGACGCCGCCCCGTTTCTACGAACAGCATTATTATTTCCCCGTCACGCTGAGCCGTACAGGCCAAAACCCGAATCTGGTAGAGAATCCGGGATATTAACTCACGTACATTTCAATTG
>JAIRXI010000291.1 GCA_031268395.1 Tannerella sp.
GCAAAGGCATTTGAGACTGTGGAATTTTGTGTTTTTATAGATGTTCCTGGTTGGGCCAGATTTGATTATGGACATAACGTGTTCGTTGACACTTGTGGTTTTACCGAAAAAGTCGTAAGCGCTTTTGCCTGAGCGGATGCATCGCCGGCGAAGGAGGCTTCGCGACATCAGCAGCCGAACAGTCACAATTGGGAGCGTTGAAATGCCTCCGGATCATCCGGCCAATGGACATTTTGAGATTATTTGCTCGAGCGGATGGGTCATGCCGTCACGTCCGTCCGGGCGACGAGGGCTGCCACTTTCCGGCGGTCGGTCCGGAGCGTTTCAAACTCGGAGAGCGTCACGGCTGTGCCCATCGGGACATTCTCGTTGCGGAAGATCATCCGGCTGCGAAGGAGGCTGCGGGCGGAGGCATGAAACTCAGTCGCTTTCGTTTCGGTCTCGATCCGGGCGATATTCCCTTCATGGATGCCGCATCCGGGCATGACGACGATGCGTCCGGCGGCGCGGTCGACCAGTCCGGCAATCAGCGGAATGCCCCGGAGGGCGTCCGGCTGCCGGCCGGATGTCAGAATGCGGTCGACGCCCAAGTCGATCAGCAACTCCATCGTCCCGAAGGGGTCGCGGCAGAGATCGAAGGCCCGGTGGCAGGTGACCGACAGGGGCGCGGCGGCTTCGACCAGGCGTTTCATCCGCCGCCCGTCCAGGCTGCCGTCAGCCGTCAGGCAGCCGAATGCGACGCCCTGCACGCGCAGTTGTTTCGCCATTTCAATGTCATACAGCATGGAGCACAGTTCGGCCCCGGTGTAGAGGAAGTCGCCCCCGCGCGGACGGATGATCACGTGTATGGCCAGCGTCGAGGTCAGCGCCTGCGCCGTCCGTATTTCGCCGTAACTGGGCGTGGTGCCGCCTTCGGGTATCCCGGCGCACAACTCCACCCGCCGGGCGCCGCCCGCTTCCGCTTCCACGCAACTTTGCGCCGAATTGGCGCATATTTCAATCACGCGCCCCATTTTTCCTTTTTAGGCAGGGGTGCAGCAGCATGTCCCCGAATCCGAGCAATCCGTATTTCAGGCTGTAGCGGAAACGGTAGCCGAGAACGACGCCTTCCGCCAGCGCCAGCGTGAAGGCATACAGGTAAATGGAACTGCTGTGCGTCGCCACCATCAGTGCGTAACAGACCAGCAGTACGGCCGACGACAGGATCACGCTCATGTTGAACGGGCGCTGATGCCCGAAGGAGATCAGCGCCGATGAACCCAGGTAGACGGAAAATCCGGCCATGAAAATATACAGGCACAGGATCCGCAGGAGAGTTGCGGCCTCGGGCGTTTTCCCGTGCGACAGCAGATCCGTCAGCCACCCGGAGAGGAAAAACAGCAGCAGGGCGATGGCGAAGGTTATCAGGGCGGTGACGCCCAGGCCGCGCCGGAGCATGTCCCGGTTCCGGCTCCTGGAGAGGCTGGGATAGAGGGCCTGGCTGAACATCTGCATGGGGATCATCGCGCCGTTGCAGATTTTCTGGGCGACATCGAACGCCGCCACGTCGCCCGGCGACAGGTAGAATCCGCACATGATCTTCGCCATGTAGGAGTTGATAACCAGCGAGGCCCGCGAGAAGAAGAACGGCACGCTCTCCCTGAATATCCGGCGCATCAGGGAAAGGGAGGGGAGGTGGAAGCGTATCCGCTCCACGACGAGCAGGAACCAGCCGGAAACCAGCGCGGAGAGGATCATTCCTCCCGACTGGAGCAGCGGGATATACACGTAGTCGGCGGCCGAACGGATCACGATGAACAGGCTTGCCGTGTAAAATGTCACGGAAAAGAAGCGGACAAGGGTCAGCAGTTTCATGTTTTCCTTTCCCTGATAGTACCAGGCTGGCAGCAGCACGTCTGCAATGCAGGACAGAAAGGCGAAATAGAACAGGACGGCATCCTGCTTCAGCCGGGGCACCGTCTGTACCAGCGCCGCCAGCGCAAGGAAGGAAAGGAGGCACAGCCCGGCTTTGACCGTCATGACGGCCGAGACGAGCGCGTCCCGTCCGGGCTTGTCGTCCCGGAGCCGTGCTACGTCTCTGACGACGGAAACGTCCAGTCCGAAATTGACGACCAGCGAGAAACAGGCGACAATGGCCTGTGCAAAGACGACATTGCCGTAGCTGTCTTCACCCACCGTACGGAACAGGTAGGGCAGGGCAATGAAGGGCATGATCACCCGCAGTACCTCGAAGGCGGCGAGCCAGGTGGCGTTTTGAACGACCAGTGCAAACTTCCCGAATACGGAAGGCCCGATTTTCATACCGTCCGCGTGCGTTACCGGTTACTTTGTCCGCAGATACTCTTCCTTCAGCGCCATCCAGATGCTTTGGGCAAACAGGTATCCCAGCGGCAGGATCAGCGTCAGCAGGAGTATGCCGCAGGCGGCATAGAGTTTTCGCGGGCCGATGGGCTTCCGCAGTACATACGCCGGGTCGATGATCCGGATATGTTCGTAGTCCTGCCCGTGCGAGAGCGCTATTTCTTCCCTTTTCTGCAGCAGCAGCAGGTAGACACCCTGCAAAATCTCCTGCTGGCGCTTGAAGCTCACGTATTCATTTTCCAGGGCCGGGACGGTCTTCATCTTATCGTCCAGGGTCTTTTCCTTGGCCCGCAGGTCGGCCAGGGTCATGTCGCAGCTTCGGTTCGCATTCTCAATGGCCAGGTAGACGCCGTTGCGCAGTTTGTCTACCTGTGCGTTCATGCTTATGAAAACCGGGTTGTTTTCATTGGCACTTCTCCGCAGGCGATCGCGCTCCACGATGGCCTGATTGTAGGAAATCACGGCGCCACTGCTGCCGCCGCCATTTTCTCCTCCTTCCACGCTGCCGGCCATCGGGGAGGGTACGACTTCGTAGCGGTTGGCCGGATTCTTCACATAGTTGTCCATCATACGGATAAGATGCGACTGCGTTTCCATTTCCATGATTTTGATCTTCAACTCCTTCATCTGTTCCGTGTAAAACAGCACGTCCGATTCCAGCAGCGTCATTTCGTTCTGCGTCTTGTATGCCTTCAGCGCCAATTCCACCTCTCTCAGTTCCGAGATGACCGAATCAATGCGCTGCTCCACGAACGCCATCATGGGATTGTCTTTCGAGCGCTTGAACAATTTTGCATGCTCGTTGAACTTTCCGATCAGGGTATTCAGCATGGCCTTGCCGCGCACTTTCACGTGGTCGCTGCAACCCATCTCAATGATATTGGACGATTTCGAGAGATCTTCGATCAGGAAGTCTTCGGCAAACTTCTCGGCTACCCAGCCGGCCGGCAGGCACTTGATGTTCAGCCTGAAATTCCCGTCTATCGAAGCGCCGTTGTCAAAATCCAGCGTAAACGCCACCTCTTTTGCCTTTAGCTGCGCCGGCAGGGAGGTGAAGATGAACTGTTCATTCCAGCCGCCGGTCTTGCTTTTGGCCTTTACCGTCACTTTTCCGCCGGAGACCGAAACGGCAAACCGGTATTCGTCGTCCAGGCGGGCCATGGAAATGGAATCTGCCGAGAGTTTCAGCGGCGCGTCGTGATACATTTTGTAGAAGGAATACGGACGGTAATATTCCACGTTCAGTCCGAGGTCAAGAATCATGCTGGAAAACAGCCAGTTGGACGAGAGAATGGCGATTTCGTCTTCAATATTCACGCCGACGCCGCTGCCCCCGATGCCGAACGACCGCATCAGCCCGGCCGCCTCGCCCAGCCCCAGTCCCGACACGCTGACATCCTTGTCTTCCTGTATCTGGATGCGTGCTACGAAATCGAATGTCTGCGGATAAAACACCAGATATAAAGCGGCCGGAATGAGCGAAAAGAGAAAAGCTGCCAGAAACAGTTTCCACCGATGCATGTAGCGCACAATGACGGTTTTCAGTCCCAGCGATTCCATATCCCGGCTTTCCTTTATTTCATTTTCCATAAGTTGTGTACTATTTGTTCATCTGGCTGGTGATTGCCAGAATGATTGTTGAAATGACGTTGACGCCGGTCATAATCGTCGAGACGATCGTCAACGTATATTGCTGCGCCGAACTGTAATTGGCGTTCTTTATTTTGGCCTTGTTCGGTTCCACGTAGATCATGTCGTTCTGTTTCAGGTAATAATAGGGCGAGGCCATGATGTTCGGGTCGGTGATGTCGAGGCGCACATGCTCTTTTTTACCCTCGCTGTCGCGGATCAGCAGGATGTTTTTTCGGTTGGCATTGATCGTCAGGTCGCCGGCCATGGCAATCAAGTCCAGGATCGAGATGCGGCTGTTCGGGATGGTATACATGTTGGTCCGTGTTACTTCGCCAAAGATACCCACCTTAAAATTCACGATCTGTACATTGACCAGGGCGTCCGGCACATATTCCACAATCAGGCCCTGCAGTTTCCGGTTGGCTTCGAGCACCGTCAGGCCTGCCAGGTGTACCTGCCCCACTACGGGGAAATTGATGTCTCCCTCCCGGTCGACCAGGTAGGAATAAAGGTTCTGCACGCCCTGAGTCATGTCCTTTTCGCCCTGCGGATAATATCCGTATGCCGGGGGATTAAACGGTGCCACCACGGTCGGGTCCCACGACGATACGTTGATGGTCAGCATGTCGTCGGCGCATATCGCCGTATTATAGGTCTGCTTCATGGCCTCCCACTGCTGCCGCGAGAGGTCGTCGATTCCCTGGAAATAGGTCACATCCCTGGGAACCCTGCACGAGCCTGACAGCAATATAACACACAGCATCAATCCTGCTTTACTTTTCATACAATTCCTATCAAATGAGGTATTCATGTTACAAGCCCGCAAAGGCTCTTTATTAAAATATCGTCTAAATAACGAAAGAATGGAAAAGTTATTGTTATCCCGGCAAATAAAAATCGGAGCCGAAACAACCTTCCCCTAGGCGCTAAAACTCCGAAGTAAAATGAAACTTTATTTCCGGAAAATCATGCTGCGCCATGGTCAAGACATACGGCGAATCGGCCAGGTAGACTTCCCTGCCTTCGCGATCGGAGGCCATGTACCGGGATTTGCGTTTCCTGAAATTTTCCAGTACCGTCGCGTTTACACTCTCGATCCAGCAGGCCTTGTACAGATCTACAGGCTCCCAGCGGCACCGTGCACCGTATTCGTGCAGCAGGCGATACTGAATCACTTCAAACTGCAACTGCCCTACCGTTCCGACGACTTTCCGGCCGCTGAGCCGGTTGACGAACAGTTGGGCGACGCCTTCGTCCATCAATTGCTCAATACCTTTCTGGAGCTGTTTCGCCTTCATGGGGTCGGCATTTTCGATATACTTGAACATTTCTGGCGAAAAACTCGGCAGGCCCTTGAAGTGCAGACTTTCGCCAGAGGTCAGGCTGTCTCCGATCTTGAAATTCCCGGTATCGGGCAACCCGACAATATCGCCGGCAAAGGCCTCGTCCACAATTTCCTTCTTCTGCGCCATGAAGGCTGTCGGACTGCCGAAACGCATCATACGGTCAAAACGCACGTGTCTGTAGTTTGCGTTGCGCTCAAAACGTCCCGAACATATCTTTACAAAGGCAATGCAACTGCGGTGATTCGGATCCATGTTGGCATGAATCTTGAAAACGAAGCCGGAAAAAGATTCTTCTTCCGGTTCCACCCGCCGCTCAAGCGCCTGCATCGGACGCGGCGACGGTGCAATCTGCACAAAACAGTCCAGCAATTCCCTTACCCCGAAATTATTGAGCGCCGAGCCGAAAAACACCGGCGCGAGCGCTCCCCTCAGGTAACTCTCGGTCTCGAAGGCGGGATAAACACCGTCGATCAGTTCGATGTTGCCGCGAAGCTTTCCGGCCAGTTCCGGGCCAAGGTGTTTCTCCAGTTCCGGACTGTGAATATCCGTAAATTCGATGCTTTCCGTGACGGTCTGTTTGCTTGGCGTATACAGGTCCAGCTTCCGCGCATGAAGATTATACACGCCCCTGAATCGCTGCCCCATTTCTATCGGCCAGCTCAGGGGACGCGCCTGGATGTGCAGTTCTTCCTCGACTTCGTCCAGCAGGTCGAACGGGTCTTTTCCTTCGCGATCCATTTTGTTGACGAACACGATCACCGGCGTTTGCCGCATCCGGCAGACTTCCATCAGCCTGCGCGTCTGCGCCTCGACGCCTTTTGCCGCATCGACGACGATAATCACGCTATCCACGGCTGTTAACGTACGGAACGTATCTTCCGCAAAATCCTGATGACCGGGGGTATCCAGTATGTTAATCCTGTAATCGCGGTAATCAAATGCCATGACCGAAGTCGCGACCGAGATGCCTCTTTGTTTTTCGATTTCCATCCAGTCGGAGGTTGCCGTCTTCCGGATCTTGTTCGATTTCACTGCGCCGGCCACATGAATGGCTCCTCCAAACAGCAGTAATTTCTCCGTAAGGGTCGTCTTCCCCGCGTCGGGATGACTGATGATGGCGAATGTCCTTCGCCGCTGTATTTCTTCCGAATAAGTAGACATGAATCAACTGTGCCGATGCGTTAATACTTGGATGCAATGCCGCAGACTTGTTTCCCAGTCAGGGATTGTCACCTGATAAGTCCGTTTTATTTTATCCTTGTTCAGGAGGCTGTATGCCGGACGGGCGGCGCGTGCGGGCCAGTCCTGCGTGGCAATCGGACGCACTTGACAGTCCAGTCCTGCCAGCGTCATTATTCTCACGGCGAAATCGTACCAGGTACACATTCCGTCACCGGAATAATGGTAGATGCCTGGTACGGGTGTCGGACAGGCAATTATCGCCAGCATCATCGCCGCCAGATCGCCTGCATAGGTGGGCGTTCCCGTCTGGTCGGAAACGACGTTTATTTCTTTCCGTTCGCTGCCCAGACGCAGCATGGTTTTTACGAAATTGGAGCCGAACTCGGAATACAGCCAGGCCGCACGGATGATCACCGCTTCCGGGCAGACCTGCTGCAACGCCATTTCTCCCGCCAGTTTGCTTTGTCCGTAAACCGACAGCGGACCGGGTGCGTCATCCTCGCGATAAGGATGCGCGGCACAGCCGTCGAACACGTAGTCGGTGGATACGTGAATCACCCCGATTCTCTCTGCCCGGGCCACCTCTCCGACCGTTCGCACGGCATCACGGTTGATACGCATGCACGCCTCCACATCGTCCTCCGCCCTGTCGACCGCCGTATAAGCCGCGCAGTTCAGCAGCCAGTCGATTTGACGGGCGCGGACAAAGCCGGCCAGTCGACCGGCGTCGCAGATATCCAGCGTATCAACATCCGTAAAATGAAACGTCGCTCCACCGCAATCCTGCGCCAGTGTCCGGATTGCATTGCCCAACTGTCCGTTTGCTCCGGTCACCAAAATATTCTTCTTCTGAAACCTTTCTGTCATTGCGGCGCAAAGTTACGCAAAATTCCTGTCAGACAAAGCAAAATAAATCACTTGCTTCCGTAATCGGAACCGTTGCCGGATGTGTGCGCCGATACATGGTTCTTAAAATCAAACTCTTTTCAATGTCGAACAGGGGAGGGGAAAAACGGTTCCGGCCGGAGGTCCGGTTTCCCTGCTTAATAACTCATGTTACGCATCCACTGTGCCGGTATGGAATTTGTTGCAGTGCGTACATCAGTTAATTAGTAATGCTTACTTATCAGTTCGTTATTTATTATTCATTGTTCCCTGTTTATCGCTTCCCGTTCTCAAATGCCTGGTATCAGGGACCAGATGAAAATCATCAGTGTACAGACAGCGGCCATCTGGGACCAGACTGCGGCAGTCATGGACCAGATGAATGTCAAAAACGGGAAACAGATTTCAATCTGGCCCCTGGAAGCCGTCATCTGGTCCCAGATGACCGTCAAAAACGGGAAATGGATTTTAATCTGGCCCCTGACAGCGGCAGTCTGGTCCCAGATGGCTGTTGCCTGTGTACTGATGATTTTCATCTGGTCCCTGATGCCGGGCGCCTGTCGACAGCCACCCGTCATTTGCCGCCTGATTTCCTTCATTTCTCCGGTCATGTAAACACGGAGACACGGAGGACACAAAGAAAGGGATGCACGATTTCCTCCGTGTCTCCGTGTTTAAATTACTCATGTTACGCATCCACTGCGCCGGACACCGGCAAGCCCGCATGCCCGAAGGGCGTTATTTTCATAACCGCAGGCAAGCAAAGCGCAGCTGGCGGAAGGTATGGCAGCCGGCGGTTCGCTGCCTGATAAGGCAGGACGTCGCTGTCGACAGGGAAACGGTCCTGCCTTTCAGGCAGCCACCGTATGTTCGGGTCTTTCGCCGCAGGTCGCCGGCCTGCGGTTATGAAAATAATGTCCTTCGGACTTGGGCTTGTCGGTATGGAATTTGTTGCAGTGCGTAACATCAGTTAATAAGCAAAAAAAGCAGGATGCACTGTAGCATCCTGCCTTCCTGTCAATATACGGCAAAATATGTCAACCCGTCTTGTCTTTTACCCCAAGTATGATTTCAGCAATTTGCTGCGCGAACCCTGCCTCAGCCGGCGAATCGCCTTTTCTTTAATCTGACGCACCCGCTCGCGGGTAAGACCAAACTTGTCGCCAATCTCTTCCAGTGTTACTTCCTGGCATCCAATACCGAAAAACATCTTGATGATGTCGCATTCCCGTTCGGTCAGCGTAGCCAGCGCCCGGTCAATTTCTTTCGACAGGGATTCATTCATCAGCGTTCCGTCGGCCACGGGAGCATCGTCATTCACCAGGACGTCCAGCAAACTGTTGTCTTCGCCTTCCACAAACGGCGCATCCACAGAGATAGACCGTCCGGACACTTTCAGCGTATCTGAAATCTTGTCTACCGGAATATCCAGTTCTTCCGCCAGTTCTTCGGCCGACGGTCTGCGTTCATTTTCCTGCTCAAAGCGCGAAAATGCCTTGCTGATTTTGTTCAACGAACCTACCTGATTCAACGGTAAACGCACGATGCGCGACTGCTCTGCCAGCGCCTGCAAAATGGATTGACGAATCCACCAGACGGCATAGGAAATGAACTTGAATCCACGCGTTTCATCGAATTTCTCCGCAGCCTTAATCAAACCCAGATTTCCTTCATTGATCAGGTCAGGCAGACTCAGTCCCTGATTTTGATACTGCTTGGCCACGGATACGACGAAACGCAAATTTGCCCGCGTCAGTTTCTCTAACGCTTTCCGGTCTCCTTTCTTAATGGCCTGCGCCAGTTCTACCTCTTCCTCAACCGTAATAAGATCTTCACGACCAATCTCTTGGAGATACTTGTCCAAGGAGGCACTTTCCCGATTGGTAATGGACTTTGTTATCTTTAGCTGTCTCATCCACTATTAAATATTGAAATGCAAAAGGGTGCAAAGGTAGTCATTTTATCATGAAAAGCATCTTTCCACCCCTGATTTTACTGTTAATTTACACTTAAAACAATCTTTTCTTCCTGTTTGTTCATTCCTTTTTTGTTTGCCGTCAGACATTTACCTTTTATTCCGTCAAGTCGATCGCATAATGACGCGTCGAGCCGTCCGGATAGAATCCCTTGATAAACAAACCCTGTTCTTCGGACGAGCCTTTCAGTATCCTGTCCACAATTTTGTACAGATCGTCCGGCGTTGCGATTTTCTGGTCGTTGACAATCATAATGACAAATCCTTTCCGGATCCCGGCATCCTGGATCTTGCCCTTGCCGACACCGTTCACCTCGATCCCGTAGCTGATGCCGCCGTACGCCTTCTTCTGGTCGGCAGTCAGTTCGCGGAATGCAGCGCCAAGTATTTCGCCGCTGTCGTCCGTTTTGCCGATCACTTCCGTCCCGCCCCGCACGTTGCGAAGTTCCACAGTAAAGACTTTCTTCGTTCCGTGACGGTCGAGTTCTACCTTTACCCTGTCTCCCGGGCGATATTTGCTGATCTGCTCCTGCAATGCGCTCGGCGATTTCACTTTTATATCATTCACGGCCGTGATCACATCGCCTTTTTCCATACCGGCTTCCCTGGCGGGACTGCGTTCGGCGAAATCAACCACACAAGCGCCTTCGAGCATCTTGATGTTATCATCTTTCAATTCGCTTTTAGCCGCTTGCGGAGGCAGCATCATAACGCCCAACTGGGCGCGCTGTACCGTTCCGTACTGCTTCAGGTCGGCTACAACCTTGCCGGCAATACTGATGGGAACGGCGAACGAATAACCGGCAAAATTTCCGGTTTCCGAATAGATGGCCGTATTGATGCCAACCAATTCGCCTTTGGTGTTAACCAGCGCACCTCCGCTGTTACCCGGATTGACGGCAGCATCGGTCTGGATAAACGACTCGATTTTATTCCGGTTCGACTCGCCCGTCATAATGGAACGCCCTTTGGCACTGACAATCCCCGATGTCACGGTTGATTTGAAACTGAACGGATTACCGACAGCCAATACCCATTCGCCGACTCTCAGCTGCTCGGAATCTCCGTACGGAAGCGTATGTAAATCGGAGGCTTCAATCTTTAACAGTGCGATGTCCGTATTGGGATCGGTCCCGATGATTTTGGCCCGAAATTCTCTGTTGTCGTTCAATGTCACCTCCAACTCGTCCGCACCTTCCACTACATGATTGTTGGTTATGACATAACCATCCGTCGAAATAATCACGCCGGACCCAAATCCCACGCGAGGCTGCTGCTGACGGGGAGCGCCTCCGCCGAAACCAAAGAAATATTCGAACGGGTCAATATAACGCCTTTCGTCTTTCGCCCTCTGCGATTTGGCCACGGACTTAATATGCACAACAGCCTGAATTGCCTGTTCTGCAGCGTATGTAAAGTCTGTATTTTCAGCTGCCACAGAAGCATAGCTGGTCAGTCTGACCGGCTGTTCGAATGAGGAATCCCTTTCCATAAGGGCCGCCCGGATTCCCCCGTTATGTTTCACCATGTAAGTTACTGCCCCAATAGAGGTGACAAAACTTACTACTGCTATCACTGCGACAGCCAATCCTTTTTTCCACATTGTTTTCATAATTCCACTCATTTAATAAACCTACTTACTATTCAAACTTCAAGCTTCTTCTTATCGTGAATTAGAACTCAAATTAAGTGCAATTATTGGACGTCCCGACCTTTTTTTGGGCACATTTAACGCCGGGATTTAACAATTAACCCGGCTTAACGGAAAGCCATACAGCCTCATACCATTTTAACATTTGCTGTCAGTCATTTTGTCAGACTGTCAGCGTCTCGAAATGCATCCGGATGGAATCAGCGCGTGAGGCTTGTTTTAATTCCTAAGAAAACATAAAAAAGGAACACGACATTTGCAGAAACAAATATAACTCCTAATTTTGCACCCGCATTGAAACATTGACTCCGTAGCTCAGTTGGTAGAGCAAATGACTCTTAATCATTGGGTCGAGAGTTCGAGCCTCTCCGGGGTCACAGCTTATAATATGATGATAATTAGGGAGATGCCAGCCGGCATACTCCCTTTTTTATGCGATTTATGTTGTAAAACATCTTGCTTTTTCACGCTATTCATGCTATATTTGCAGTCATCACGGACAAATTTTATCTTATAAAAACGATGGTGCTACATACAATTTGCATAAGGCGAAGAGTTAAAAGAAACGGGACCTATCCGGTATTATCC
>JAIRXI010000018.1 GCA_031268395.1 Tannerella sp.
TTCACCCGGCCGCCCGTCACGACATCCGTGCGGCCACCTTCCTTTGTCCACAGATTGTCTGCACTGTACTGCCCGTCCAGGCTTGCATAATATCGCTTGGACGTACTCCAGTTGACAGCCATATTCCATGTAAAGTCGTGTATCTGTATGAGCGCGGCGTCAAGTATTGTCTCAAAACCCCTGCGGACATATTCTTCGTCGATGTTGACCAGTTTCTGTGTATAGCCTGAAAGGGGCGAAATGGAAACCCTTGTCGTGTTGTTGTAGGTCAGTTTGTCGTAGTAGCTCACGTCCACCTTCAGGCGGTTGTTTTTTAACAGATAAAGCGCCGTCCCAAATTCCCATGTCCGGTTGGTGATCGGTTTAACGTCTCCCCGGATATAGGTCGGAAAAGAAGCGGAGTTCAGGCCGTTCCAGACATTGCTGCTTGTCGAGTAAGCCTGGTTCAGGTCATAAATACCCAGGTCGCTTTTAGACACCGTCCATGAAGACCTCAACTTCCAGAAGGGAATCCATTCGGGCATCTGAACAAGCTGGGACAGGACGGCGCTGCCGCCAACCGACGGATAAAAGTAGGAATTTTCACCGGCCGGCAGGGTAGACGACCAGTCGTTGCGTCCCGTCGCATCCAGATAGAATGTATTCAGATAACTCAACGTGATCTTTCCAAACAGACTGTTTACCTGTTTTTTCGATGTACTTGTACTGACGGAGGGACTTTCGACCGAGCCGGCCAGCGAATAGAATCCGGGAACCGACAGTCCGTTTCTCGAGGTTGCGGAAAGAGATCGGGACTGAATCATGTATTGCGAGCCTCCCAGTAAACCCTCGACGGAAAATTTCTCCCACTGTTTATCCATCAGCAACAGAAGATCGTTGTTAAGGTTATAATTGTAATCGTCGCTTTCCGAATAGTAACCTTTGTCCGTTGATCCCCAGTCTCTCATTGAATTGATGGACATGGGCGCCCGTCTGGTCGTCTGGTAGAATGCAAAATCGCCTCCGGAACGCAGGGTGGCTTTCATCCAGGGAAGTATCTGATAATTGAGCGAAAGCATCAGATTGGTCTTGTTATTGTCTATTCCGTTCAGTTTTTCATAAGCCATCAGGTAAGGATTATCGTACCAGTAGTCAGAATGGTAATTTTGCAGTTCATCCTTTTTGATCCAGTAGTCCCGGTAATCCCTCAAGTCATATTCCGCGCCCGTCCAAACCAGAAGGTTGTAGATATAACCCTGTGTCATATATCCATATCCGGATGTATTGGGCGAAAGAGTTTTGGTAAATCCCATCGTGCCTTCGACGGATACTTTCCGCCCCAGCTTCATTTCTCCTCCGACCGTGTACCGGAATCTGTTGGCATAGGTATTCGGATATTGCCCCTTGTTGTAGAGATAGGAGAAAGACGAGCGGACACTGCCGTTTTCGCCCTGCTGGGATACGCTTACCGTACTGTTCGAAATCAGACTGGGCACCAGGAAATTCTTGAAATTGTTCTTCCCCTTGGATACGAGTTCTACGGGCGTATCGCTCATCCGTTTGGCGATCGGATCCCATTGATAATACATGCGGCCGGCGTCGAGCTTGTCGCCCCATACTTCATCGTCCGGAACATATTTACCTCCATTACCTGCGCTGTACGAGTGCTGCGCTTCCGGAAGGGCGAGTTCTCCCATATAGAACATGTTGCTTGTGTTGGCCGAGATGGAGAAGCCCTTTTTGCCTCCCTTTTTTGTGGTGATCATGATGGCGCCGCCGCCTCCCCGCGAGCCGTAGAGCGCGGAAGCCGTGGCCCCTTTCAGCACGTCGATGCTCAGAATATCATCCTGATTCAAATCGCCCAGCGAAACATTTGTGGGGACACCGTCCAGGATCAGCAGCGGACTTTCTCCCCGGAGGCGGATCGTAGGACTTTGCAGAAACTCCGTCGAATTGAGCACGGTCAGGCCGGATATTTTTCCCGTGAGGCTGGTTGCGATATTGACGCCTTTTACCTTTTCAAACTGTTCTCCGCCCACCTTTTGCGTGGCATAGCCCAGGGCCTTTTCCTCGCGCTTCAGTCCGAGCGCCGTGACAACTACCTCCGAAATAGTCTTCACATCCTCCTCCAGCTGTACATTAAGGACGATACTGTTCCCGATATTGATTTCCCGGGTGGCATATCCGATATAGGATACCAGAATGACGGAATTGGGCGAAAGGTCGATGCTGAAACTGCCGTCGACCGCCGTGACGGCGCCGTTGGATGCCTGACGCCGGTCTACTATATTCGCCCCCGGCACCGGCTCGCCCACTTCATCCGTCACAATGCCCGTGACCCTGCGCGGATTGCCCTGCTGCACGACATCCATTGCGCGGGACTGGGAACTGAGCGTAATCGTGTTGTTCTCACGGCTGAAATTGAGCTGTGTCTGCCGGGTGATAGCCGTGAGGACATGGTTGATCGGTTCGTTCGAGAAATCAAGCGTCACCGCCTTGCCGGCAATGACGTTCTCGGTGTAAAAAAACTTCAATCCGGTCTGTTCGGAAAGCGTTCCGAGCACTTTTTCCAGCGATTGATTCTGCACGTGAATGGTTACGTTCTCCGACTGCATGGAGGCGGCCGACAGGGTTTGCATGGCCAGGGTCGCTAAAAAAACGGCGAGAACGTAACGGAAACATTTTGTACTGATTACTTCTTTAATACATTTCATACACTTTACAATTTAAAAATAGTTCCAATATTTATTCATATAAAATCACTTTGTTTGAGCCTGCTTCATTTCGGTATTTGATCCCCGTGGCATAATAAATCGAATTTAACACGGAGGTTAATGTCCTGTTATCGTGAGCGCCGGAAACGGGGCGGTCGGGAATGTCATCGCCTTCAAACTCAATGACGCAGTTATAGTGTCGCATCAGTTCGTTGATTACGCTCCGCAGAGGCGTCCGGTTGAAATACAGTCCGCCGGAGATCCATGATTTCGTTTCCTGCACGTTTTCCCCTTTCCGGATGATATCCCGACTTGTCCTGTTCAAAAGAAACTGTTCGCCGGGGTTGAGCCGCATCATGATTTCCGGCATGTCTACCTGTACCTTTCCGCTTTCGACCGTGACCGAGAGAAACTCGTCTTCCCCGTGTGCCTTCACGTTAAACGAAGTGCCGATCGCCTCGACCGTTACGCCGTTCGTTTCCACGACAAACGGCCGGGAGGGATCTCCAGCAACCAGAAAAAAGGCCTCACCGTCCAGGCGTACCACCCGCCGCTCCCGGTCGAACGATTCCGGATACATGAGCCTGGAAGCAGCATTTAAAATGACTTCGCTGCCGTCGGCAAAGGTAATCCGCCGCGTTTTGCCTGGCGATACCTGCACCGTCAGGAGGGGTTTTTCGACCGCCTCTTCCCGTCCGGAAAGTGTGTAGAGCGCGATGCCAGCGACCAGCGCCAGCATCGCAGCTGCGGCATACTTCAACAGCGGACGAAGGCTGAACCTCCTCTCCCGCCGGCGGAGGCGCTTCAGCAGTCGACCGGCTTCGACCCGGTACTGCTGGCGGAGGACATCGGCATCCTCGCCGGCACAGTCATCCCATACCTGTTCCATGACAGCCTCGGCCTTCCCGTAGCCCGCAGCCGATTGCAGCATGCGCTTCAATGCCTCCACATCCGCTCCCGTATACAAGCCATTGATGTACCGGGTAAACAATTCATACAACTGTTTTTCTGTTGTCACTTTTCCGTATTTGTAATAAGTACAGAAAAAGGGAAGGGTACTGGGATAGGCGAGGCGAATATTTAACTTACATTATGGATTGAGAAGAAGTATCAGCAACAGAATATCGGCATGTATTCCGGCATATTTCTGTAAGTATGAGCGGATAGTCTTCAGCGAGGCGGAGATGTGCTGTTGGACGGTATAGACGGAAAGATGCATCTCTGCGGCAATTTCCCGGTGTGATTTCATTTCTTTCCGACTCATTTCGAAAATGCGTTTCTGCTGTGCCGTCAAGCCTTCCAGCGCCTTTTCAAACAGACGGTTCAGATCGGCGTCCATCACCGCATCGTGTGTGCTGTTGTCAAAGTCTGTCGCATGTGAAAGGATCGCCTTTTTCAAGGCTCCTTCCCTGTCCATGTCGGCCAGCAGATTCAGGATACGGTTCTTCATGACCGTATAAATGTAGGGTGCAAACGGCTTGCCCGGATTCAGAAAACGGCGATTCTGCCACACGGAGGCAAACGCATCCTGAAAAACATCCTCCGCAAATTCCTTTGATTTGAGAAACTTCATGGCAAAATAGACAAGTCTGCCTTTATACAAAGCATACAACTCACAAAATGCCGATTCGTCGTCATTGAGTAATCTTGCCACTAATTTTTGCTCCACATCTTCTTTCATGTTTTTCGAAAAAGTGCCATGATTTTTCGGCAAAAATAGTCTGTTTTTGCGAAAGTGCAAAATGGGTGCCGGTTTTCAACGTAGAGATGCGAGAATCGCGTTTCCATACATCGTTCATCATTCACAAAACCCTCCCGTGCGAAGTATGGAGCTGTCTGGAAATAAACGTCACAAATTTATCGGAGATGTTTTTTGCGGGACGAAGCCCGAAAATGTGCGCATACCGGGGTATGTAAGCATTTTCGGGCTGAAGTACGGTGAAAAACAGAACGGTAAATGTGACGTTTATTTTCAGACAGCTCCTATAGCTGCAAATAGGGCTTGCGCAACGTGTTGACTTCGGCCTGTTACGTGGGCGGGAAAGTAAATTCCAGGCAGTTACTTCTTCGAAAAAGCACGTGTCTTTCGGCAATCGGCACCTGTCTTTTGACCGCACGAAAACAGAACAGTTTTTTTGAAATGACAAAGCAGATGGCCGATTATTTTTTTGCGACGCTGCCCGAACACCCGGATGACGCGGATTGTAATGAATGGGTACGGTTTATTTCCGGGCAACCCTTAGGGATGCGAAACAAATAACAGGTAACGGCAGCCATTTCGTCAGGCCGTTTTGCGGAGCGACAGGGGGTGTGTCATACAGTCCTTCGTGACGCCAAGTCATCCGGTCTTCTGTCGCATTCATTTTTCCGAACATTTAAAACCTGTAAATTAACGACTCGACATAAAAAGACGATTTTGAATGTATCCGTCTCTTACCGAGCAGATTCCGGTACGCTCCGGTTTCTGTTCGGGTGTTTCCGGGTGCGATTGGGCCTGCTCCCAATTCAATTCGGGGCGTCCCGGATTCAATTCGGGGCGCCCCGGATAGCATTCGGGACGCCCCGAATTGCGTCCGGGGCGCCCCGAATTGTGTCCGGGGCGCCCCGAATTGCGTCCGGGGCGCCCCGAATTGAGTTTGGGGCGCCCCGAATTGCGTCCGGGGCGCCCCGAATTGCGTCCGGGGCGCCCCGAATTGTGTCCGGGGCGCCCCGAATTGAGTTTGGGGCGTGCCGAATTGAGTTTGGGGCGTGCCGAATTGAGTTTGGGGCGTGCCAAATTGAGTGGGTGCATTTCAAAATGTCGTTTTTTATACTTGTGCCCGTCATTTCAGGATAGCGCGCCGTGCACCGTCATTGCGAACGCAGTGAAGCAATCCCTGCGTGTATCGGCGGTTGCTTCACCGCGTCCGCCGGTGACGACATCCTGCCTTCTGCTTTCCGGTTACACCATGTTCTGTTTTTACCGGTATGCTGTCCCGCCGGGTAAGGGATGTAGCCTCTGTCCGGCCCGGGACAGAGGCCGGCGGACAGGTCGGGATTAAATGCACCATTTGCCATTGAAAAAGTCTCCTCCGGGGACAGAGCAACCATTACAGGTTATTTATTTCACGTTACTTAAAAGGGAATGAATACCTGCAACTTGTCATTCCCGCCGATTTCCCGTAACGCTTTCGGTCTGGGAATTTGTAGCCGCGTGCAACAATGCGTGAAAACGGATTTTGGCATCCCGGACGACTGGAGAAAGAGTTTTTCGTATATTTGTAACGATTTTCATTTCAGAAGATGGATTATTACGAGGTATACTTTACATACACAGCCCCGGTGGAGCCGGATCTGATTAACGATCTGCTGGCCGCAGAACTGGCCACAGCGGGATTCGACACGTTCGTGCCGGAGGCGGAAGGGTTGCGGGCTTACCTCCCGGTCGACCGTTACCGGCAGGAAGAAACAGCGCGGTGTTTACGGGATTTTCCGTTGGCCGGCATTCGGTTTCACACCGTGCAAACACGGATTCCCGCCAAGAACTGGAATGAAATATGGGAAAAGTATTATTTCCAGCCCGTCCGCATCGGTCGGCGCTGTCTGCTGCGTGCGCCGTTTCACCCGGCTGAAACGGGTTTCAACTGCGAGATTGTCATCCATCCGAAGATGGCTTTCGGCACCGGACATCACGAAACAACTCGCCTGATGCTGGAAGCGATACTGGATTTGCCGCTGGAGGGAAGCGCCGTGCTGGACATGGGCTGTGGCACCGCCGTACTGTCCATACTGGCAGCCAGAAAAGGCGCGGCGCATGTAGTGGCCGTTGACATCGATGAATGGGCATATCGTAACGCGCTCGAAAACTGCCTCCTGAACGAGACTCCGCAGGTTCGGGTCATTCGGGGCGACGCCGGACAAATCCCCCGGGAAATGGCATTCGACTGTGTTTTTGCCAACATCACCCGGAACATTCTGTTGAACGATATACGGCATTATGCTGCATCACTGAAGCCCGGAGGAACATTGCTGGCAAGTGGTTTCCATACGGAAGATATTCCCCTGCTGGAAACCGAATGCCGGCAAAACGGGCTTGAATGGCAAGCCTCTGCCGGGCGCAGTCACTGGGCGATAATAAAAACAGTGAAATGTTGAACTTTTTACTGCTTCCAGCTGTTTTAATTATGTACAAATCAATTATTCACCATAAAAAAATGAAAGATTATGAAAGGTAATGTAGATTCTAAACTGTTAATGGGACTGATCATCGGAGGCGCCATCGGCGCTGCCATCGGCTATCTGGCCGCTACGGACAAAAAAGAGCAAATCCTGACGGAGTTAAACGGCCTCTTTGCGAAAGCGAAAAATGCCTTCGCTTCGGCCGTCTGCGCCTGCCGGGAAAGCGGAAAGGATACGGAGATCGCTGATTCCGAGGTGCAAAGCGAGGCCTGACGTCTCATGAAAAGGGATGCTTCGGCGGCGTTTTTCCGTGACCTCAAGGAGGACGCGCTCACTTACGCCGCATTGAAACTCGAACTGTTGAAACTGGGTGCGTACGAACGGACGGGGAAAGTCATCTCCGTTCTTTCGTACGGCCTGATACTGCTCATTCTGGCGCTGTTTCTGATGCTTTTTTCATTCATTGCGCTGGCCTTCTTCCTGGGCGACTGGCTCCATTCGCCGGGTCTCGGATTCGCCCTCGTCTCTGTCCTCTACCTGCTGATTATTGGCGGCGTCCTTCTCTGCAGGCAAATGTTCCGGAAGATGATCCTGAATACCGTTATTTCCGCCCTCACTTCTAACGAAAACAACAACAATGAAGCAACCAGCGAAGAAAACCCCGCAGGAGAGGCTGTCGGCGCGTAAGGCGATTCTGCAGGAGCAGTGCCGGATACGGGAGCAGAAACTGACTGAAGATTTTTCCTGTCTTCGCGAAAACGCCGGGCGTCTGCTGCTTTTCGGGCTGTCGTGGCTGGTCGCTTCCGGCACGGGAACAGGCAAACAGACGGACGCTACTCCGGACAAAACAAGCGCTTTACCTCCCGTTTCGTCTGTTTTTAACTGGGCTGGTATTTTTTCGACCGCCAAGACCCTGTGGCCTGTCGTTTGGGAAATAGCCTGGCCCATCCTTGTCTCCCAGGGAATAAATCGGATCCGGCAATGGCTTTTCAATCCGAAAAAATAACCGCTCTGCAGATGTATGATTTATTTCCGGACAATTCCTTAAAACTTCAACTTCAGTCCCATGTT
Organism: Tannerella sp.; assembly: GCA_031268395.1. GTDB lineage: Bacteria > Bacteroidota > Bacteroidia > Bacteroidales > Tannerellaceae > Tannerella. The sequence goes on from JAIRXI010000018.1 coordinate 7,923, forward strand.
GACGACAAAGCCATCCAGCGGGGCATAAATATCCTTGAATACCGGACTGGCAATACTGCCGGAATAGATGCTGCCAAAGCGCGTCTGCCGCGTGTCCGTGAAGTTTTCAAAGTTGGCGTATACTGAAAAATGTTCCCAGATGCGCTCTGCCATAGCGCCGAAGACCCAGCAGGCTTCACCCTCCGTGCCGTCGCTCAGCGACTGACGGCTGTTATAGTAAGCCTCCAGTCCCGCCTTCCACTTGTCTTCCACTTCAAACATCAGGATGGCATTGAGGCGGTGTCTGGGTGTCAGGGGATTTTGATAGCGGTCGCCGGCAGCATTATTGACCGTGGCGTCGGTCAGGGTATATCCCAGAAAAAGCGTAAAGTCGCTGTAACCGATTTTCGCGTTCGTCTCGATGCCTCGGGTGTCGGTGTGTCCGTCGATGTTCCTGAACTGGTAGGAATCGTCGGCCTGCGGGATCAGCAGCAGTGGGTGGCGAAGGCGGGTGTAGAAAAACAGGTGGTTGATGCTGAACATGACCTGTTCCCGAATCAGTGTACGGTAGTTGACGTCGGCATGAAGGCCGTAGCTGCGTTCCAGCCGGTTCCGTTCACTGCTCACGGCCTGCACGTTGCGGAAGTGAAGGCGTTCGCTTTCTTCGGTAAAGATCGTGGGTGTCTTGTAGCCCAGGCCGCCGCCGATGCGCGACGTCCATTTCGAACCGATGCGGAACAGACCCGACAGCCTCGGCAGGAGTGCAAAGCCGTAATCCGCCACGTAGTCGCCGCGCAGGCCCGTTTCGAGACTGAACCAGTCCGTTGCCCGGGCCAGGTTCTGCACAAACAGGCCCGTGGTCGCCTGCCGGTAGTCGCGCACGGGGAAGAGAGGGTTTTGTTTCTCCGAAAAACGGTCTATCCAGAGGTTTGCGCCGGTCACCCATTCCATGTTTTCCGCACCGAACGAACAGTTGACTTCGCCGAATGCGGCGCCCTGCGTACCGTCAAAAACGTATCCGGGAACGGCTACAAGGCGATGAAAATGACTGTAGCTACTCCTGAGATTCAGTTTTGAGGCGCCGGGAAAGGCATGTGAGAGTGAGAAATGCGCACTGACACGTTCGGTCCTGTTCCGTTCAAAATAGCCGCTCCGGTCGCTTCCTTTTCCGCGGATATATTCCATATCGCCACCCAGACGGTCTTCAAACGTGGTGTTTAGGCCTGCGTCCAGCGAGGTCTTCCCGGAGAGGTAGACAAAAAAGCGCGGATTGACGGTATAACGTTCAAACTTCGGTATGGCGCTCATCCGATTGCCGGAGGGGTCGTAGGCGGCATTGCTGTTGCGCGCGGCAAAGAGCGTCAGACCCGTGCGCCTGTATTTTCGCGAATAGAATCCGCTGACGTCCAAGCCGCCCGCGGAAGTACCGTTCAGCAGGAAAGAGAGTTCCGGCCGGACGCCGGGCGTCTTGGAAATCAGGTTTACCAGTCCGGCAATGGCGCCGCCTCCATACAGCGTGGAAGAAGAGCCTTTGACGATTTCCACCTGCTTGAGATCCAGCGGCGGGATTTGCAGCAGCCCCAGTCCGCTTGCCGCGCCCGAATAAAGCGGCAATCCGTCCTTAAGCAACTGGGTATAGCGCCCGTCCAGTCCCTGTATGCGGATGGAGGCATTGGCCGAGGTGGGCGAAGTCTGCTGTGTCTGGATGCCGGTGCTTTCGCTGAGCAACATGCGGATATCGCCCGGTTTCATGTTCGCCTTTTCTTCCAGTTCTTCCGCGCCGATAAACTCGACCCGCGTGGGGAGATGCTGAATGGTTCGCGTACTTCGGGTCGTAGTCACCATGACTTCTTCCAGTTCTTCCCCGGCGGCGACTTCCATCCGGATAACAACGGTATCGGCCGTAGCCAGCGGAAAAACATACGCATGTTCCTGGGGTTCGTAACCCAGGAAGGAAAAGTGGATGGTCTGATTTCCGTTGGGAATGCTTTCGATCGTGAGCACTCCGTTTTCGTCCGAAATGGAACCGGCTTGGAAGCCTTCTACCACGGCCGTGGCTCCATACAGGGGTTCTCCGCTCCCGGCATCCTTCACGACAGCCGTGAAACGGTTCTGCGCATGCAGCAAACTGCCGGCATGTGTGACCAGCAAAAACAAAATGATTTTTTTGAATTTCATTTAATGAGTGTCTTTTCGTCTGTCCCGACAGAAAGCGTTCCGGATTTCCGTTTAGAACTCTTTGTCCGGCCCGTCGACAGGCAAGTTCCTTTTGAATCCTTCCTTAAAGGAAATCAACGTTTCTGTACGCGCCAGACCGAGTGGCTGGAGCTTGTGATGGATGATGTGAAGCAAGTGCCTGTTATTCCGTGCATAGATCTTGATAAACAGGTCATATTGCCCGGTGGTGTAATGGCATTCCACCACTTCAGGAATCTGTTTCAGCGCCTCTATAACATCCGGGAACTGCCCCGGATTTTGCAGATACAGGCCCATGTAGGCACATGTCTCATACCCTATCCTGTTACTGTCGATCACAAATTCGCATCCCTTGATGACGCCTGCATTCATCAACTTCTGTATCCGCTGGTGGATAGCTGCACCCGACACATTGCATTCCCTGGCCACTTCCAGAAAGGGTTTGCGCGCATCGTTAACGATCAGCTGGAGGATTTTCCTGTCCAGTACATCTAATTCGTAATGTGTCATAACTTGATCTGTATTATTGGGATTATCCCGGATAAGTAAGCGCTCAAAAATGATGAAAAACCGGATTCATGTGTGCCGGCCGGCATTTTCCCGTTTTGCGGAAGATACCCGTGACGGCCGTTTTCCCCGAAAACCGTTGAAATCCGTATTGGTATATCGCTGCACAAAACGTGCCCTGTGCAGATAACAAAAAAGGCCAAATCTTACGGATTCAACCTTTTTTGAGTACTTTACAGACGGTTACACAGGGGCTTTTCGTGCCGAATAACTGATTTTTAACGCATACGCATCACGCAGTGCCTGTTTGAGGTCGGTAACGATCCCCATTTTCGTTTCATAATCGGCTTTGATGGACACGGTCATGTAGGGCTGATCTTCTTCTTTCATACTGGACTTTTCCTGTCCGATATAGGTTCCGACCTCCGAGATTTCCGCAAATTTGTCGTTCAACTGAATACGCGATTCGCTACCAATTTTTGCGACAAATTCAGCCGTAGGCTTCCCTACATAAATAAAGGTAACCAGCGATTTCTTCTCCAGTTTCTGCAGTTCAGTTGCCTGAGGCGCCCGGAACTGTATTTTCAGCGTGACTTCACGCATGGACGTTACCATCATGAAAAAGAACAGGGTCGCAAACACCAAGTCTGGTAATGATGATGTATTTAATTCGGGCATTTCACGTCCACCCGCTTTACTGAACTTTCCCATTACTTCTTGCCTCCATAATTTTTAGGTTCTGCTTCCGATATCTTTTGCGGATAAATCATCTGCACAGCCTTTTGCTGATCCTCATTCAATTCACTGAAAGCTTTTCCATTAAATTTTGTCTTTGAAAGATCGTCACGCAGTTCCCGATAGGCCGCCGCCAATTCGTTCTGTACCTCAATGTACTTTTGATAGGACGTTCCTCTGTCATTCTGAAGTGAAATCACATGAGGCTTGCTGGTCTTCACCCTGCCAAAAAACGGCACGTCTTCTTCGGCCTTTTCCGGTAAATGTTCTTTGTCCTCCAGATTGGCAATAAAGTCTTTTGCCTTGTCTTTCAATTGAGCGATGTCGATAAAATCTTCTCCACAAAGGATCTGACCGTCCAGATTGACTAACAGCCGCAACATATTCCTCTTTTTGATATCTAAGGGTTTCTCAAGTGTTTCCTTGTCGGGCGGCGGAGGCAAACGCCTGGCCAATCCCTGATCTGTATCCATAGATGTCGTCAAGAGAAAGAATAGAAGCAACATGAAAGCAATGTCGGCAGAAGAAGTCGCATTCACTCCGGGGACTTTTCTTTTTTTGCCCATTTTCTTTTCCGTTTAAATCGTTACTTTCTAAACACTTTTAGCACCGTTCCGCCTATCATTGCCAGTATGCAGATTGCCAGCAATATGAACATGCAGTAAATCCACATATCCGTCACTTTCAGCCAGAACGGGACATTAAACTTCGCCGAATCTTCATTGATTCCCGGCAATGCTGTCCCGTCTCCCATTGAGTAGGTAAGCCCCAGCAAGGCGGCAAACACGATGAGTACCCCAAAGGAAGCCAGCGCCGATTTCGGTTTCGCTCTTACGGTAGATGCAAATTGAAACAGTCCTAAAATCACCAGTGCAATGATGGTGATAGCGAATACGACATAACACCAATATAACAACCAGTCGGTCTTGATTGGCGCCTTTAATTCCGCATTGGGATCCTCGACTCCTCCCAGATAGAAGAATCCCAAGACGACAACACTGATCAGCGCCACCGCCCATAGGGTCCAACTTGATAATTTTCTGATTTTTGTTACAGCCATGATTCCGACTATTTTTGATATTTCACACTGTATTTGACTACAATATCAAGCAATGTAATCGACGCATCTTCCATTTTATTGAGGATCGCTTCCAGTTTGCTTAGCAAATAATTGTAAAATACTTGCAGAATAAGCGCTACAATCAGACCTCCCACCGTAGTAATCAGGGCCACTTTCATACCGCCTGCCACAACGGTCGGGCTGATATCGCCTACACGTTCGATTTTGTCGAATGCCATGACCATACCGACCACTGTTCCCAGAAAGCCCAATGACGGAGCCATCGCGATAAACAGGGTAATCCAGGACAGGTTCTTTTCCAGCAGACCGCCTTGCACACCGCCATACGAAATGACAGATTTCTCTACAATATCAATCCCCTGATCAATTCTCATCAAGCCTTGAACAGCAATGGAGGCAATCGGGCCTCTAGTGTTGCGGGCGATTTCCTTGGCCGCTTCCACATCTCCCTTGTCCAGGGCTTCTTCAATCGCTTTCAGCATCTTGTTCGGATTGGTATCCGCCAGATTCAAATAAATAATACGTTCCAGCGCAAATGCCAAACCTAAAATCAGCGTAATGGCAATTGTGCTCATAAAGTCTGCGCTCCCTTCAATGAACTTGACTTTCAGCGCTTGATGAAAACTTTCTTCAACAGGTGCCACTCCTTCCGCAAATGCTGCCACTGACGTTCCCAAGGCTAAAATAGCCAAGAATGTTTTTGTAAATAACTTTTTCATAGTTGTTCAATCGTTTAAAATTAATGATCTTCTTTCTTTTATTTTTTAGTTGTTAATAAATTTACTTGTTATATAGTTCATTTCCATTTATCTGCGGAGAAAGCGGGATTCGAACCCGCGATACACTTTTGGCGTATACACGCTTTCCAGGCGTGCCTCTTCAACCACTCGAGCATCTCTCCTGTCCGCGTCTCCCTCTGGAAACGCCTGTAGATTATGAAAAAATATAATATACAAACTTTTCAGGCTACAAATATCTCATTTTTACTCGAAATAAGTCACCTTATAACCTGAAAAAATATACAATAGCCTCGTTTTTTTTTTCGCCTAAAGCTCAATGTGTTATATATCAAATATTTCCAACGTGTTTTTTTTGATGGTTTCAAGAACGTTATCCAGACCGGTTTCAAATATCGAGGCGATTTTTCCGGCTGTTTCCCATAAAAAAGACGGCTCATTTCGTTTGCCGCGGTAAGGCGAAGGCGCCAGATAGGGGGCATCCGTTTCCAGAAGAAGCATTTCCAGCCCTGCCTGCCGGAGTGTTTCGGGCAACGGCGATTTATTGAACGTAACAATCCCGTTTACGCCAAGTTTAAATCCGGACAGCTGCCGGATCTCTTCCAGCTCATCCATCGTACCGCCAAAGCAGTGAAATACGCCCCGCAAACCATTCGTTCCTACCTTATATATACTGTCGAACACTTCCGCAAAGGCACTTCGCGTATGAATGGATACCGGCAACTGCAACGTCCGGCTCCATTGCAATTGTTCCTCGAACACGATTTTCTGTTCCCGCAAATACTGCCGATCCCAGTACAAATCGATCCCGATTTCTCCTATGCCACAGTATCGGCGTAACGAAAGGGCTTTTTCGATTCGGTTCAACTGAGAGACATACGACGTATCCACACTGGTCGGATGCAACCCCATCATCGGAAAAGTGAAGCCGGGTTCAGCATCACATAAATTAAACAGCATCGTCAGCGTCGTGACGTCGACATTCGGCAACAAAAGCGCTTCGATTCCCGACGCCTTCGCTCTCCGGATGACTTCATCGCGATCGGCATCAAACTCCTTCAGATAGATATGCGTATGCGTATCAATGATTTTCACATCGCCGTTGGATATTGACTCCTGCACTACGATTCCCTCATCATCAGTTGCCGGCTCACTTCGCGCAACGTCGTCAGCCGGTCTGCCGGCAGGTGTAACAGCGAAAGGTCGTACATGGCCAACTGATAGTACTGCTGTATTTTTGCTTGAAGGAGGTCTTTAATTCTTAAATCGTCGTAAATGGCCGTGACGGCTGCGATTTTTTCTTCCGGCGTGAATCCCTTTTTACCCGTCCGCTGATATTGCCGGATGACGGCACGCTGTTGCTCCGATGCCAGCCTCATGGCATGAATCAGCAAAAACGTTTTTTTGTTACACAGAATGTCTCCCCCGACGTTTTTCCCGAAAGTCAGCGGGTCTCCATATACGTCCAACAAATCATCCTGCAACTGGAATGCCAGTCCGATGTGAATCCCAAACCGGTACAGACAGTCAACGTCTTCTTTCGGTGCACCTCCGATCAGCGCCCCGGCTTTCAGGCAGCAGGCAAGCAGAACAGCCGTTTTCAGGCGAATCATTTCAATATAATCCTCTTCCGATACGTCCTGTTGCGACTCAAATACCATGTCGTATTGCTGGCCTTCGCATATTTCCAGGGCGATTTGGGAGAACAGCGTCAGTATATCCTTCAAAAAAGGCGCGTCCGTCTCGCCTATCAGTTGGTAGGCAATAATTAGCATGGCATCGCCCGAAAGAATGGCCGTGTTCGGATTCCACTTTTCATGTACGGTCGGCTGATGGCGTCGGCGAATGGCGCCGTCCATCAGGTCGTCGTGCAATAACGTGAAATTATGAAATACTTCCATGCCCAATGCCGGTTTCAGCGCTCTGTCCACGCTTTCACTGTACAGGTTGCATGCCATCAGCATGAATGCCGGACGAATACGTTTTCCGCCTGTGGAAAGCGTGTACTCAATCGGAAGGAACAAACTTCGAGGCTGCGCTTCAAAGCGCAACTTCCCGATAGCCGTTTCTATCATCCGCAGGATTTGTTCAAATGACAACATAATTCAATAATTAAAAAACAACATTCGTTCATTCGTTAAAAGTTTCATTTTAAATGCATTGTTTATCTTCAAGCAACGTCTCCGGAGGGAGGCCGAACCTCCCTGAAGCTGTTCGGTCGACCGCCCTAAGGCTGTTTAGTCGACCGCCCTAAGGCTGTTTAGTCGACTGCCCTAAGGCTGTTCAGTCGACTGCCCTAAGGCTGTTTAGTCGACTGCCCTAAGGCTGTTCAGTCGACCGCCCTAAGGCTGTCCAGTCGACTGCCCTAAAACCGGGAGGCCGACAAGCACAATTCCGTTAAGAAATACAGGTCAATAAAAAAAGGCCACTCACCCCGGAACGGCCTTTTCTAATGAAAAAACTGAGTTTTCTCCGCTCAAAATTACGGACTATTCTAACCGGAAGAGAACCGGCAGATTGTAATTCACACGCACCGGCTTTCCTCTTTGCTTGCCCGGTTTCCACTTGGGCATTGCATTGATAACACGAATAGCCTCCCTGTCCAGCGTAGGATCCACGCCTCGGATCACTTTCGCGTCCACAATACTTCCATCCCGATTGATGGTGAAGGAACAGGAAACGCGACCCGAGATCCCGTTTTCCGCCGCTACGACCGGATATTTGATAGAAGTGTTCAGATAAGTTAGCAGTGCCACCTGACCTCCCGGAAATTCCGCCGGTTCTTCCACAATGGTGAAAATTTTATTGTCATCCTCTTCCTCTTCCTGCACCTCTACGGCAGGAGGTACATAAACCTCTACCTGCTTGGCGCTGGCATCGTCTTCTGTCGACATCAAATCGGCATTCTCCACTTTTGCATCATCCTCCACAATGTTCAACACTTCGGCAACCACTTGCTGTGGCGGCGGTGGTGGCGGCGGTGGTGGTTCTTCTTCCTGTTTGGTGATTTCAATCTCATCCTCGGCGAGGATATCGGCGACTCCTTCATTCGTTTCCGCCTTGAAGTCTTTTGTCCCCCACTCAAAACCTACAAACAGGATAGCTAAGCCCATGACCAAGCCCATTAAAAGGCTTAACCCCTTCCCTCTTTCCAAATCTGCTTTGGGCGATTTCTTGATTTCCATAGAACTTTTATTTTTAATTTTGTCCGTAGCAAAGGTATGGATTAATTTGACAGATCCTACTGTCAAAGGGAGAAAAATGCGGATATTTTTATTTTTTTGTGATAGATAAAAAAAGCATGTACGAAATATACCTTTTTTCGGATTGCCACGTTATAGTAGCGTACAACGCCTGTCGCCGATTTCCGGAAATCCGGTGTATGTTTGCAGGTGTTATGTGGTATGATAAATATGAAATATATACGATTGACGGCATTTTTGCTGGCAGCACCCTGTTTGCTTTCCGCCCAGGAAGGAGGTGAGGTTTTTACCTTCCTGCGCTATCCCACCTCTTCTCACGTGAATGCGCTGGGCGGACATACCGTATCCCTGATCGAACGCGATCCTTCCATGATTTTCCATAACCCTGCGCTGCTGGGCGGCGAGATGGACGGGATGGCAAACCTGAATTACATGAGCTACATGGCCGATATTCATGTGGGCAGTGCGGTCTACACAAAGGCTTTACGGGAGCGGAGCGCCTGGGGGATCGGAACGCGCTTTTTCAATTACGGGAACATGAAGGAAGTGGATGCGTCCCATACGGTACTGGGAAATTTTTCGGCCAATGACCTGAGCATAAATGCATTTTATTCATACGATCTTTCGAGCCGGTGGCGCGGGGGCGTATCTTTCGGGATGCTCTATTCGGGTCTGGCGGAATACACGTCGTTCGGAATCGCCGTAGATGCGGGACTGAGTTATTTTGACCCGGATAACGGTACGTCGTATGGCTTTGCCCTGAAAAATATCGGGGCGCAACTCAAGGCTTATGACAGTAAGAGGGAAAAACTGCCCTGGGACATCCAGCTGGGGCTGACAAAGAAAACAGCCCATGCACCGCTTCGTTTTTCCGTGACCGCCATGTACCTGAACCGGTGGAAATTCAACTATATCGACGGAAGCCTGAAAGAATTAAAATTGAATGAAAACTTCTTTCAGACGGCGGTAAAGCACCTTGTATTCGGAGTGGATTTCATCCCTTCGGAAAACGTCTGGGTCGGGATCGGGTACAATCCGAAAATGGCTGCCGACATGCGACTCAGGGAAGGCGGCAACCGGTTGGGCGGTTTCTCGGCTGGAGCCGGCCTGAGGGTCTCCCGGTTCGACCTGAACGTTTCCGCCGCACGCTACCATCCTTCGGCGCTCTCGCTGATGCTGAGCGTCTCCATGTCGTTATCGGATGCCGCGTTATAAAAATCAGCGCAGATGAAGAAAATAATTGTAGCGATCGACGGGTTTTCGTCTTGCGGAAAGAGTTCGATGGCAAAGGAACTGGCCCGGGCCACAGGCTATACCTATATAGATAGTGGCGCCATGTACCGGGCGGTGACGCTTTATGTGCTGCGGAACGGACTTTTCCGGGAAGGAGGCGTGGATGAAGAGCGACTGCGTACGGTCGTCGGCCGGCTGGAGATTTCGTTCCGGGTGCATCCCGAAACGGGACAGACGGAAACGTATCTGAACGGCGAAAACGTGGAGACTGCCATCCGGCAAATGGAGGTAGCAACATGGGTGAGTCAGGTTGCGGCCATTGGATTTGTTCGCCGGGCATTAGTGGCCGCCCAGCGGGCGATGGGACGGACGAAAGGTGTTGTCATGGACGGACGGGACATCGGGACGGTCGTCTTTCCCGAAGCGGAACTGAAAATCTTTGTAACGGCATTGGCCGAAGTGCGTGCGCAACGCCGTGTAGACGAGTTGCGTGCAAGGAATCAGGCTGCCTCTTTCGAGGAAGTCCTGGCCAACGTGCAGCAGCGCGACCGCATGGACATGATGCGCATGGACAGTCCGTTGCACAAGGCGAATGACGCCCTCGAACTGGACAATACACACCTGACCGTTCTCGAACAGCAGGCTTGGCTGCTGGAACAGTTTCACCGTGTGGCAGGTGAAGAATAAAGATTGAGGTATCCGGTTTTTGCAAATGAGCAGCTGATTGTCCGAATGGTAGAAGTAACAATAGATGCAGGTTCCGGATTCTGTTTCGGCGTAGTGAATGCCATCGAAAGTGCGGAACGGGAATTGAAAAATGCCGACGGGCTGTACTGCCTGGGTGACCTGGTGCACAACAGCCTTGAAATGGAACGCTTGCAGAGGCTGGGACTTCGCACCATCCGGCACGAAGCGCTCCGGCTGCTGACCGGACGGACGGTTCTGTTGCGTGCGCATGGAGAACCGCCTTCCACCTATCGCCTGGCGCAGCAGCACCGGATCAGAATCATTGACGCGACCTGTCCGGTGGTACTTCAGTTGCAACGCAGGATTCACCGGTGTTTCCTGGAGGCAAAGGACAGTGGGGCGCAACTGGTTATCTACGGAAAGAAAGGCCATGCCGAAGTGAACGGGTTAGTGGGCCAGACGGACGGAACGGCGATTGTAATCGAAAAACCGGAAGACCTGGATATCCTTGATTTCCGGCGCAGTATTTTCCTTTTCTCGCAAACGACCAAACCGCTGGACGGATTCGGACGGATTGTTGAAGCGATCGGTCAGCGCATCGCTCCGGGCGTGAAATTCAATTCTTTTGATACGATTTGCCGCCAGGTAGCCAACCGTTTACCGAACATACGGGTGTTCGCCGCCCGTCACGACCGGATCTACTTTGTCGCCGGCAGGCAAAGTTCCAACGGAAGGATGCTGTTTGAAGAATGCAAAAAGGCGAATCCCTGTACGGTATTCATTACGGAGGCGTCCGGGATCACGGATCCGCTGCCGTCCGCCGTCCGGACAGTGGGCGTCTGCGGCGCAACGTCTACCCCCAAATGGCTTATGGAAGAAGTGGCGGACCGGATACGGGAAGTCAACCGGTGAACAGAGCAGGTTTTTAAAGATGGCGTTTTAATATGGTTGAATGATGGATACGGTACGGTGGGGCATTATCGGATGCGGCGACGTATGCGAAGTAAAGAGCGGCCCCGCGTTTTACAAATGCGAACATTCGGCGTTGCAGGCGGTGATGCGGCGGGACGTCGGGAAAGCGGCGGATTTTGCCCGGCGACACGGCGTGCCGCGCTTTTATTCGGATGCCTGTCAACTGATTGCCGACCCCGAAGTCGACGTCGTGTATGTGGCGACGCCGCCGGCAAGCCATGCGGAATGGGCCATCAAGGCTTTGCAGGCAGGGAAGCCGGTGTACGTGGAGAAGCCGATGGGACGGACGTACGGGGAGTGCCGGCAAATGCTGCAAACGGCCGGGGAGAAGGGACTGAAACTGTGGGTAGCTTATTACCGGCGTTCACTCCCGTATTTCCTGAAAGTAAAGGAATTGTTGGACGCTCGGGCGATCGGTCGGGTGCAGGCGGTACGGACGGCGTTTTTCCGTCCGCCGCTGGCCTGCGACTTGGCGGAAGATCTCCATACATGGCGCGTCAACAGGGCCATTGCCGGAGGTGGTTATTTTCACGACTTGGCGCCACATACAATCGACTTGCTGATGTTTCTCCTTGGCGACATCGTCGAAGCCAAAGGCATTGCGTCCAATGTCGGCCGTTTGTATGAAGTGGAAGATACCGTCAGCGCGTCATTTTTATTCCGGTCGGGCGTAACAGGATCTGCCATCATGTGTTATGCCTCTTCTGCCGCGGTACGGGAAGACCGCACGGAAATTATCGGCACGGAAGGGTCGATCCGTTTTTCTACGTTTGACTTTGCGCCCGTCGAGTGGATTACACCCGGAAAGACGGAAACATTTCACTGTCCGCGTCCGCTCCATATCCAGCAACAGATGATACAAAGCATCGTAGATGAGATGCGCGGCGCCGGTCACTGTCCTTCTACCGGCGAAACGGCCAGCCGGGTGAACCGGGTGATGGAACAGATACTTGACGAATAACCTGAGTTCGGGATAAGGATAAGCCCGTCAGGGCTTGCATATCAATAGAAAACGGTTCCCGTACATAAAAAGAACGCCGCAGGTGTTCAACCCCTGACGGGGTTGCGGCGGAGAC
>JAIRXI010000030.1 GCA_031268395.1 Tannerella sp.
GTCACTGGGAGCCGTGTAGCCGGTTCCGCCCAGTACGTTTCGCGGCAAGATGGTAAATGCCGCCGCACTCAAGGTGCTGTTCCTGATAAAAGAACGTCTGTTCATTGAGTTGAAATTGAGTTTAGTTATAAAATATTCAATTAGATGATTACGGGACAAAGTTAGGAAAAATAACCTGCTGCCGTCCGTTTTTCAAAAAAAAAACAGGCCGTTTTTTTCAAAAGCAGTATTTTTGCAGGCACAAACCGGCATGAATGCCGAATTAATCCGTATCGAACATGATTCAACTTGAGAAAATACTTGCTTCCCCGGCGACGGCGTTTGTCCTGCTGACGCTGTATGCCGCGGGTCTGGCGGCGGCTACCTTCCTTGAGAAGGCGTACGGGACGGCGCTGGCCAGGGTGGCGATTTACTGTTCGCCGCTGTTTTTCCTGCTGCAGGCGCTGCTGGTGGTCAATTTTGTGGCGATGGCGCTGAAGCGCCGCCTGCTGAAATCGCGGCGGCTGGGGCTGCCGGCGGTGCATCTGGCCTTTATCGTCATCCTGGCGGGGGCGCTGGTTACGCACCTTTTCGGCCGGGAGGGGACGCTGCATCTGCGGGAAGGGCAGGCCGGCGGCCAGATGGAGATGCATACGGCTCGCGGCCACACGGTACACGAGCTGCCCTTCCGGATGGAACTGGTGAAGTTTACGCTGACGCGCTATCCGGGATCTGCGAGTCCGTCGTCGTTCGAAAGCGACGTGCGGGTGTATGTGGACGGCGATACCCTGAGCCGGGTTATTTTTATGAACAATGTGCTGGATGTAAAAGGGTATCGTTTTTTCCAGGCGTCGTTCGATGCCGACGAGCGGGGGAGCGTGCTGACGGTAAACCGGGATGTGGCCGGCCGGAACATCACGTATGCGGGCTATCTGCTGCTGCTGGCCGGCTGTATAGCCTGCCTGACGGAGAAAAACGGGCGTGTCCGCACGCTGTACCGGCAGCTGCATGTGCACAGGCGCGATGCTGCGCTGCTGACGGTTGCCGGACTGCTGGCTTTTTCGCCCTTTGCCGGGGCGCAGACGGGTGACGGTTCCGTGACGGAAGCCGTGCAGCAACATGCCGTCGATCCCGCACATGCGAAGCGCTTCGGCGCGCTGCCGCTCCAGTCGCCAAACGGGCGCATCATGCCGGTGAATACTTTTTCGTCCGAGATCCTGCGCAAGCTGTACCGGAAGGCGAGGTTCGGAAGCCTGGAGGCCGACGGTTTTCTGCTGGGTGTCCTGGCGATGCCGGAGATGTGGATGCACGTGCCGCTGATTGCGGTGCCGAACCGCGAGCTGGCGGCTCGCTTCGGACTGACGGACGGCCACTGTTCCTACATGGACGTGTTTGACGGCGATGGGAACTACCGGCTGCAGCACGGGGTGGAGGAGGCATACCGGAAAATGCCGGCCGGACGGGATGCGATGGAGAAGGAACTGATCAAACTGGACGAACGGATCAATATTTTCCACCAGTTGCTCAACGGACAGTTGCTTAACCTGTTTCCCGGGGGCGACGGCCTGCCGGGGAAATGGTATGCGCCTGGCGACGACCTGTCGGTTTATGGCGGTCAGGATTCGATGTTTGTGTCGCAGATTTTCGGATGGTACCTGTCCGACGTCCGGGAGGCTATCCGGTCGGGGGACTGGCGCAGGGCGGACGAGATACTGGATATGATTTCTGCCTACCAGCAGAGCAGGGGCAGGGCTTCCGGCATCGGGACGGCGGAGGACCGGACGGCGCTGGAAGTGGCCTATAACCGGCTGGAGGTCTTCCGCCGGTGCAAAACCGGCTATCTGGCGCTGGGCGGGCTGCTGCTGGTCGGTTCGTTTGTCCGGCTCTACCGCGCCCGGCGCCGGTGGACAGGGTGGCTTGTCTGTCTGCCGACGGCCGGCATCCTGGCGGTGTTTCTTTTCCACATGCTGGGCATGGGCCTGCGCTGGCACATCGGCGGCCATGCGCCATGGAGTAATTCGTATGAGACGATGGTCTACGTGGCATGGGCTACGGTCTTCGGCGGACTGGTGTTTGTGCGGCGCAGCCCCGTGACGCTGGCTCTGGCGACGCTGTTTGCCGGCGTCATCCTGTTTGTGTCGGGGCTGAACTGGATGGACCCGCAAATCAGTCCCCTGGCGCCTGTCCTCAAGTCTCCGTGGTTGATGTTTCACGTGGCCGTACTGATGGCGGCCTACGGCTTTTTCGGCATCTCTTTCTTCCTCGGCCTGACCAACCTGATCACGATGAGCCTTGTCCGCAAATCCCGCCTGTCCCTCCACGCGCCTCAGCTCCGGGAACGGAGCACGGTCAACGAACTGTCGCTGCTGGCCGGACTGGTGCTGATGACCGTGGGGACGTTTATGGGCGCCGTGTGGGCCAATGAGTCGTGGGGACGCTACTGGGGCTGGGATCCGAAGGAGACCTGGGCGCTGATTACGATTGTGGTCTACGTGCTGGTCACGCACCTCCACCTGATACCGAAACTGTATAGCCTGTGGTTGCTTAACCTGCTGTCGGTGGTGGCGTTTGCATCGGTGCTGATGACGTATTTCGGGGTGAATTATTTTCTGAGCGGCATGCATTCGTATGGACAGAGCGACGCGGCCAGCGGGATCTCCGGCTATCTGTATGCCGCAGCAGCGCTGGTGACGGCGCTGGCGCTGGGCGCCCGCAAAGGGAGCGCGCTGCGAATGAGTTGAAATCGGCAGGAGGGTTACAAACAGGTCTCACGCCGAAGACAAACACAAAATTTCGGTCAGATGGGTATCACCAGCAACGGTGTATTACTGTGAAACAGCATCCTGCGTGCGATACTGGGATAAAATATGCGCATAATCATACTTCGGCGATATGTACTGCATGCAATCATGTCAATCTGATGGTTTTCGACGAACCTTTCAATCGTATCCAGCAAATCCCCGTCATCCAGCACGGTGTAATGAAAGGTCAAACCCGGATACTGTTTTTTCAGATAGGCATGAAAGCCGCCCAGCCGGATTTCGTTCCATTCATTCTTGCTGGTAGAGATGTTAAACAGTTGAATTTCTACGTGCGGATAGGTCTTGAAGTAAGAAGCGAATTTATCAAAAGCAACCAGGTCTCGCTGGTTGAAAGACAGGGCAAAAGCCAGCCGTTTCATATCGTACAGGTTCGTGAAGGGGACCTGCGCCGGGACGGTCAGCAGCGGGATGTCCGTCAATTCAATGATTTCGCCCGTCACGCTTCCGACGATGTCCAGGTCTTTATGTTTGCTTCCGCGCGTTCCCATCACAATCAGCGACGGGCCGTATTCTCTGGCATACAGCCGGATTTCCGTCTCGGGTAATCCTTCCAGCAGGGTGTAATCGTATTTTACGCGCGGCAACTCTCCGGAAGTCATTTTCCGTTCAATCGAAGCGCACCATTTTTCCATCTGCTCCACCGCCTGCAAATGTGCGGAACGGAGAGAGGCGTTCTTTTCTTCTTCCTTGTCAATCAATATCTCGCTGACAAACGGGAATGACGGCGGAATGTAGGCATTGAAATAGACATGCAAAAACATCACTTCTTCCGCGCCGGTCCGGTGTGCATAATGAATCCCGATCTCGCAGACTTTGAGGGAATACTCCGAGAAGTTGGTCGGAATCAGAATCTGTTTGGCCGCACTTTCCGGGAATTTGTTTTCCGTACTGTTATTCAGCCATTTCGTATCTTCTATAATCCGCAGGGCGTGTGGCAAATCGCTTTCCCGGATACGCACGCGAACACCTGCCGATATGACCGGCTGAATCTGGTTTATGTTGTGGATACATGCCTCGATTCCTTCGGATTCGAGGATTGTTTTCAGTATCTGCGCTTTTTCAAACGTATGAATGGCCAAAGTAACTAATGGATCTTCCATGATGCAACTGTTTTTTGATTGAGACGGGGAATCCCCGGGCAAACGAACGTTCGCCCCGGGATTTCGACAGCCTTCTCTTTTCCGGCTCAGGCTTCTGCCGGTGAAAGCGAATGATCTTCTCCGGAATGGATCATTTCCAGCGCACGATCCAGAATAAACGTATCATTCAGCACCACAATCCCGCCGCCGGGTCCAAGTTCCATGTGCGTGCCGCAATTTTTTCCGGCGCTGAAATTCTGTCCGCCAAAATAGTTCCGGACGGTTTCCACACTTTCGCCCAATTCACAGGCTATATCGTGGATAGCCCCGTCCGGCAAACGGTCTTTGATGTCCCGAAGTTCGTTAAATGTCATTGTTCTTGTCATCGTTCCATATTTTTTAATAATCGAATTAAATTGATGCCTCTAATGTAGAGATTATTTTTCTCCCGGCAATGAAATGTTTTCTCAGAAAAACATGCTTTATAACATGTGTCCGATAAAGGTGGCTTTTCCGGCTGATTTTTAAATTTCTCCGGAAGCCGGATGGCCATGGAGACCGGCCTTGAGAAAGGGGATTTCCCGGCAGTAGAAACATTTTTTTGTCCACTCGCGGAAAAGTTCTTATTTTTGTTGCGAAAATCTCATAATACAGTTTAATGATGTTTCTTCAACAGTCCGACGAAAACAACACTGTTTTTGAAATGGCGACGACGTTTGTCAACGAGACGTCGGAGCATGTCTTCCTGACCGGCAAGGCGGGAACGGGAAAGACGACATTTCTGCGGTACATCCGCCAGCATACGCACAAACATGCGATTGTTGCGGCGCCTACGGGGGTGGCCGCCATCAACGCGGGGGGCATCACGCTTCATTCGCTGTTTCAACTGCCTTTTGAGCCTTATGTGCCCGGCTATTCGACCCAGAAAAACAAATTCCGTTTCAGCAAGGCGAAACTGGACATGCTGCGTCAACTGGAGCTGCTGATTATTGATGAGGTGAGCATGCTCCGCGCCGATACGCTCGACGCCATCGACCGGACGCTGCAAATTATCCGCCATAATGTGCGCCCCTTTGGGGGCCTGCAAATCCTGTATATCGGCGACATGTTCCAGCTGCCGCCGGTCGTGAAGGACGAAGAATGGGCCTTGCTGAAACCGTATTACGAAAGCGCCTTTTTCTTTCATGCGCAGGTCGTCAGGCAAACGCAGCCGGTTTATCTGGAACTCAAGAAGGTGTATCGCCAGAAAGAACAGACGTTTGTGAGTTTGCTGAATAACGTGCGTAACAACTGCCTGTCCGTGGACGACTTGCAATTGTTGAACATGCACTGCCAGCCGAATTTCATCCCTTCGCCCGAAGACAAGTATATTACGCTGACAACGCATAACTACAAGGCCGACCGGTTGAACCGGCAGGAACTGGACAGGATTACCGGGCGGGAACATGTTTTTGCGGGAAAGGTGGAAGGCGAGTTTCCCGACTATGCGCTGCCAACTGACTTGCAACTGTCCCTGAAGGTGGGTGCACAGATCATGTTTATCAAGAACGATCCGGAGGGACGCTATTTCAACGGCAAGATAGCCAGGGTGAGCAGCATCTCCGGCGAGCAGATACAGGTGCGCATGCCCGAAGACGGAGAGACCGTACAGGTACCGAAGGAGACGTGGAAAAACATCCGTTACACGCTGGATAAAGATACCGGCGAAATGCATGAAGAAGAAATCGGCGCATACACACAGTATCCATTGCGGCTGGCGTGGGCGGTCACGATTCATAAAAGCCAGGGACTGACGTTCGACAAGGCCATTATTGACATCGGCGCATCCTTTGCCGCCGGACAGGCCTATGTCGCGCTGAG
This sequence comes from Tannerella sp., assembly GCA_031268395.1. Lineage (GTDB taxonomy): Bacteria > Bacteroidota > Bacteroidia > Bacteroidales > Tannerellaceae > Tannerella. Next base: position 5,741 of record JAIRXI010000030.1, read on the forward strand.
CCGCTGCACTTCGCTGGACGGCATTGTCCTGCGTACGCGCATGTCGCCGGACTGCGTCATGACCGACCCTCATGCCGTTGATTTCAGCAAAACGGAAAAACCCGAAATCGAACTCCGGAACATTCTTGTCGACGGCAAGCGGAAGTTCTGGCAGGAACGGCTGCTGCTCTATTTCGACTGGAAGCCGATGTATTCGTTTTTGCGGGAATTTGAGAAACTGTTTGAAGACAAGACGTCGGAGGAATTTGACCCGGCAAGGAAACTGCATGGAGATTTCAGGCAGGCCGTACGCGAGATGAACGGGGTGGCGGAGAAATTCCGCAGGCAATTGCTGAGCCTGACTGAACAGGAACAGTCGACGGGCGACCTCGACGCCGTGCGCGACCGCTGTCAAAAGGCCGTGCACTATTTCCACGAACAGGTGGTGGCGAAAATACTGGCGCCGCTACAGCATTTCATCACTCACTTCAACTTCCCCAAGCGGGCAAAGACGTTCCGCAAAAGCGTCATCGAACTGGAGAGCGACGTGAAACTGTTCCTGGAAAACATGAAACGGGCACGTTACAACAACGTTCCGCTTGTTGCCGACATGGAAATGACGCTTCCCTCGCGACAGGATGTCTTTACTTCTGAGAAAAAAACCTCGCCGGAAAGCAACGCATCCTTATCCGGATACAAACGCGAGAAGGCGGAACGTGCGCCGAAAATCGACACCCGCCGCATGACGCTGGCGCTCTTCAGCAGCGGCCTGTCGCTGGAAGAGATTGCCATGCAGCGCAACCTGGCCGTTTCGACCATCGAAAGCCATCTGACCGCATTTATCGGGAAAGAAGTCGCGGTAGAGAAATTTTTCACACCGACCGAACTGGAAGAACTCGGCACGATCATCAGACCTCTTCTGGAGCAGGAAAAGCCTTCCTTCAAGGCCGTATACGACCGGATGGGAGGGAAATACAGCTACAGCAAATTGCAGATGGCTTTCGGCTATTTGAAGCGGTTAAGCGACAACCCGTAAGAGACGGTGAAACTTCTTTCATGGAGATTTTTTGTTCGAGCGGATGCGTCCTCTTTTTTTTTCAATAGAGTTGCCGTTTCTTTAAAGGCCGGAGGGGTTGCATATCCATAACATACGGTGAAACCCGCTACGGAATTTCCGTGCGCGACGGTCGCTGTTTTTCTATGGACAGGTATTTCCATACGGGAAGGTGGGAGGTGTCAAATAATACTTTTGCCCACCCCAAAACGTTATAGAGCCATTTGTTTTTATAATAGCAACTCCGGAACAGGCTCTTAACAAAGGGTGTTCAGCTATTTTTTTCGTTTGTAACAGGTTTCCAGTTCACAATACTGACAGGCATACTGTCCGGGTCGCACCTCTTTGCCGAGGCCGATGATGCCGCTGATCGACTTGATCGGCGTCATCAGGCAAACATCCGACAGGCTAATGCCACAAGGTTGCTGCCCCAGGAGAGCAAAGAGTTTCCGCTGTTCCGTCAGGTGCCAGTTGCAATATCCCGGACTGAAACGCCTGGTATGGGGCATATCCGGATAGGCGATCTCCAGTTTTTTCTCCATATAGTCGCCGGTCTTTTCCACCAGCAGCGTCCCCATCACATCAAGCAGATAAATTACCAGCATGTCGCCGGTTGTTTTGTGGCTTTGCTGAATCTGCTCAAATTCCCGGCCGGCGGTAGCGGCAAATACGGCAAAGCGTGTGGAATGTTCCAGTAAATGGGTAATGGTCGCATTTGTGGCCAGCAGGTGCCCCCGGACGCGGACCGTTCTGTCCTCCGATTCGCCATCGGAAACGGAATAAACGTACCGGGGTTTCACCTCCTTTTCTATCAATGCCAGCAACTCGCGAATCAACGTCAATACGCTCTCGTCGGGCAAGGTATTGCCGTATCCGATTTCCTTAAGCACTTCCTCTGCGGACAGTGCTATATCGGGATATGCAACCGGGCAGTCGTCCATGAGTTTACGAGGCAAGCAACTGTTTGGCCAGCGAAACGGCGGCATTGGCATTGCTGCTGTATCCGTCGGCCCCGATTTCTCTGGCAAAAGACTGACTGATGGGAGCACCGCCGATCATGATTTTCACCTGATTCCGAATGCCGGCTTCTTCCAGCGCCCGGATGACTTCTTTCATGTAATTCATCGTCGTAGTCAGGAGCGCCGACAGGCACAGTATATCGGCTTTGTGTTCTATAATTGAACTGGCAAACTTCTCGGAAGAAATATCCACGCCCAGGTTGATCACTTCAAAACCGCTGCCTTCCAGCATGGAGGCTACCAGGTTTTTGCCGATGTCGTGCAAGTCGCCCTTGACCGTTCCGATCACGATAGTGCCTGCACGGGGGATGTTGCTGTTTGCCAATAGCGGGCGCAACAGTTCCAGGGCGCCTTTCATCGCCCTGGCAGACATGAGCAATTCGGGCACAAAGGCTTTTCCGCTCTCAAAGCGCTGTCCGATTTCGTCCATGGCCTTGGACATGTAGTCGTCGATGATCGACTTGGTGTCCACTTCCTGTTCAATGGCGGTCTTGGTTATCGCGACAGCCTGCGCCAGATTGCCTTTTAAAATAGCTTCATACAGTTGGTTCAAATTTTCCATTTTGCAAAATGTTTTTAATTGGTTATCGTTGTATCATATCATTCATTTTTATTTTCGCAGACTGTTCAGGGTCTCAATCATGCTTGCCACGTTGGCTACGGGTACGTTTGCCTGGATATTGTGTACGGAAGTAAAGACAAATCCGCCGTTTTCTCCGAAAATCTCACATTGTCTCAGCACGTGTTCCCTCACCTGTTCGGGTGTCCCGACAGGCAATATCTTCTGCGTGTCAATTCCTCCTCCCCAGAAAGTCAATGCTTCGCCAAATGCATCTTTCAATCGCTGCGAATCCATATCCTTTGCATTAATCTGTACCGGATTGAGTATGTCAAATCCTGCTTCCACAAGCAGCGGAATCAGCGGTATAATGGAACCGCAACAGTGCTTGAATATTTTCCACGACGTATTCCGGTGAATCCAGTCGTTCATCCGCCTGTAATGCGGCAGCCATATTTCCCGGAAGGTTTCGCAGGAACAGAATTGCGAATTTTGCGTACCGAAATCGGTGCCGCACGTAAACACCACATCAATCTTGTCGCCCAGCCTGTTCCACAGCGAACGGTAGTTTTCGATGGCTACATCTATCTGTTTTTCAAATATCCGGGAAATATATTCCTGCCTTAAGACCGTAGACATGTACCACTCGTCGACCGCCCGAATCCCTTTGGGTTCTTTCAAACCCATACCGGGGACAAAGGCGATGTCGCCCAGCGCCGTTCCGCCAAATCCGGCGACAACGGCTTTTCCCGTGGCGGCCGCTCTGGTTGCTTCGCGCTCAAAGTGAGACAGGTCTTCTTCTTTCAGATACCCAAATTCTTCCAGATTGTCTGCTACCGACAGCTTTTCATCGTCCACCGGAACACTTCTGTCGGTGGCATTGACGAAAAAACAGCCTTCCGGCATGACAGCGCTTGGCGGAAAGCGGTGATCGCCCCGGGCGTAAATGTATACGTTTCCGTTTTTATCCGGCGTCAGGTCTATGTCTTCCGCTACCAGCACACGTTGTCCCCAAGGCGTAACCTGTTCGTGCAGGCGCGTTTCATCAATGCCGAACATGTCTTCCCTGCCCCAGACTCCGACGACATCTATGCCCATGATTTCCTGAAGGTCTTCATCGACTTCGCCCAGCATCTGGAACGGTTCGATGATCCGTACCGGTTTTTCTTCCAGACCGTAATGCCTGCGCAACGCTTCTACCGTTCGACAGTGGATGCCGGTGACGGAGGTGGCGCCAAAATCGACCGGAATCCGGCCGCTATCCCTGTGGTGCAAGGCCTGCCGAACCACTTCTCTTGATGTTGCAATCATAACGTTCTCCTTTTACAGTCCGTATTCCGCCGGGATAAATTTGCTCGCGTCCAGCAGGGGCAGCATCATCTCAACGAAATCGCTTTCGCTGTCGGGGATACTGTTCAACTCGTCGCGCAGCGTGCCGAGATAGGCCGTTTCCATTTCCGAGATTTCCATTTGTCCCGACCGGATGGCTTCCTCCATGATATCCAGCGCTACCAGTGCGGCGTCTCTTGCATTGGCTACATAGGAATCTTTTTTCACCATCGCTTTTGATATGCGGATCACGCTTTCGGGTGCAAGCACCAGTGCCTGCGGATCGGTATACATGTCCGAGGCGACCATCAGATGTTGCAGGGTATGGGTTGGCATGTTCCCTTCCCGGAGCGCCACGTTCATCAGGCGCACGTCGTATTCCAGCTGTTCCAGGTACGCCGTCGGCGCCATGCCGGAGAGCAGCCGGATATTCTGTACCGATTCATTGCTCCACAGGTCTGTACAGGCCGACGCGATGTTGCCGATGGGACTGAGGTGGGCACAGGCTGCCGTTTTGCCTTCCATCGAAATCGGGATGCCGGTAATGGCCTTGATGAACGGCCCTTCGTAGGCGCAATCCTTGTCGGGGCCGGTCGCGCCTTCTTCGATGGCGACGATGGAACGCACTACGGATATCACCCGTACCAATGCGGCAAAAACTTTCGGGATATACTTCTTCTCGGCCAATACCATGGCCGTGTTGGCAAATCCGCACGCCGAATCGCCTGCCGCTATTTTTCCGTGAGTCCGGGCCAGCGCGACAATCTTTTGCCATAAAAAGCGCATGTCTCTGACTCCCAAAACGGCCAATGCAAACACCAGCGTTTTGATATCGCACATCATCAGCGCTTCGTCCGATACTTCCTTTCCTCCGGTACTCTCGATAGACAGCAAATCGCCGCCTTCAATCATGCCCTGTTCAAAAAGTTCCATCATCGGCTCCAGCAAGGCTGTTGTCCGTTGCCTGGCCGGACGTTCAAACTCGCGCAAATCGTTGGGAGTAAGACGTATTTCGGAAATAAGTCCTTCCTTTTGGAAATAATCTTCGCAAATGCCGTTCATGATTTTCACGATCTCAATGCCGATTTGGGGACGCTGCGTCATCTCAAGCAACGTTTCAAACTCAAGAACGACGCCGTTTGAATGGAGTTCCACCGCTCGGCACAGTGCGTTTTCCGCAATTTCGCGGTAATGCCTGTACACTTCCGGGAGCGTACTGTCGTCAATAGTAATGGTAGGAAGCGTGAAGTTTAACTCGGAATAAACTTTTCCTCCTCCTATAACCAGTCCGCGGCGCGTTGTTACCGGCCTGGGCGCATTTCCGAACAGCAATTCCGCCGGATTCGTTATCACAAGACTCTTATGTTTCATGATGCAAAAATAACTTGTTTAATGTTCGCAAAAGTAGCGTATCGGACGGGGGTGAACTACATCTATTTTCGCTATTGATGATGCTATATTGATATTCTTGCCGTATCTTTGCACAAAAATCATTATAATGATTGCTGTATTTGAAAAAACTCCGCTGCGCGACGACGAATCCTTTTTTATCGGGATCTATCATGACGACCTGGAAAAAAGCAACTGGCACTATCACAATAATTATGAAATCAGTTTCATAACCGAAGGTTCCGGCAAACGGATTGTGGCCGATTCCATCGAAGATTTTCAGCCGGGCGACCTGGTTTTTATCGGAAAAAACCTGCCGCACGTCTGGATTGCCGACAGGGAGTCGTCCGTTGTCCCGCGTACGCTCGAAAGCGTTTTTTTGCAGTTCACTTCCGACATCCTGTATCCGCAACTGCTTGGCTTGCCCGAATTTAAAAATGTCGCCCGGGCACTTACACTCTCTGAAAGGGGATTGCAGATTACCGGCGAAACACTGAACGAAATCAGCAAATGGATGCTCCAGATGCCTTATATGGAAGGATTTGAACGGTTTATTCATTTTTATATGATCCTGGATATCATCGGCAAAAGCGTGCACTGGAAGCCGCTGGCCAGCAAAGAGTATATGAAAACGCGCTTCACTCCCGGCAACAAGCGGGTTGCCAAAATCCACGAATACTTGATGAATAACTACAAATACGATATTGACTTGAAGCAACTGGCGGAAATCATCAACATGACGGAAAATGCCCTGTGCCGCTTTTTCAAATCCAATACCGGCATGACGCTTTTCGAATATCTGAACCGCATCAAAACGGATTTTGCCCGCAAACTGCTTATGAACAACGACCTGTCGGTTCTGGAGGTTTGCCTGGACAGCGGCTACAACAACCTCAGCCATTTTAATAAGCAATTCAAAAAAAATACGGGCCTGTCACCTTCCGAATACCGTAAAAAATTTACCGACTTGCTGTGAGCAGGAGTCAACAGAGAATAGCCTTACAACAACCGTATACCTTATTTCTTATGGTATCCCGAAGCGGTGTCGAATCAATGCATGAGAGGGAATCCGCGTTTTCTCCGGCGGTTGCCGTTATCTTCCGTCAAGAGGTAGCCCTGTCCGAAACTCAGGTGTTCAGGGCCTTGATCAGTGCGGCGTTTTCGGCTTCGGTGCCCACGGTGATCCGCAGGCAGCCGGCACACAGGGCGATATTGTTGCGGTTGCGGACAATGATGCCCTTCGACACTAACTTTCCGTACAGCGCAGGGGCGTCGGGCACCTTAACCAGCAGGAAATTGGCATCGGAAGGATACACCTTCCGCACCCACGGGATAGCCGCCAGTTCCGCGGCAAGCGCCGCACGTCTGGCAAGCAGGCCGGCCACCCATTCCCGCATCCGCGGGGCGTGGTCGAGCTGTTCGCTCACAAACTGCTGCGTCAGGAGATTCACATTGTACGGATACTTCACCCTGTTGAAATAACCGATGATTTCTTCCGCGGCAAAAGCCATGCCGCAACGCACGGAGGCCAGTCCCCATGCCTTCGAAAATGTCTGGAAGATAATGAGATTGGGATAACGTTCCCGTTCCGTCAGCCACGAAGCTTCGGATGAAAAATCAACGTAGGCCTCGTCAATAACGACTATGCCGCCAAAACATTCCATCACCTTCCGCATGGCCTCGCGATCCAGCAGATTGCCCGTGGGATTGTTCGGCGAACAGAGGAATATCACTTTGGTATGCCCGTCCACAGCCGCCAGTAAGCGGTCGGCGTCCAGCGTATAATCCGGATGTAAGAGCGCCGCGCGGTATTCCACGCAGTTGATGTCGGCACACACCCGGTACATGCCATAGGTCGGTTCGATCGCCACAATATTGTCCTGCCGCGGTTCGCAAAAAATGCGGACGACAAGGTCGATCGGCTCGTCGCTGCCCACGCCCAGCATGATCTGCGACGAAGGGACGCCCTTGAGTTTCGCGATCTTCTCCTTCAACTCCCGCTGCAGCGGGTCGGGATAACGGTTGTAGGGCGCATTCATCGGGTTTTCATTGGCGTCCAGATAAACGGATGCCGCGCCCTGAAACTCGCTCCGCGCGCTGGAATAGGGTTTCAGCAGGCGTATATTTTCGCGTACCAGCTTGTCTGTATTCATTTTCTTCTGTTATCTGTTTGATTCGTCCCGCGACAGGGCCGCCAGCCTGACGGATACAGCGTTTTTATGGGCGTCCAGCTGTTCGTGTTCCGCCATGATTTCGACGGCGGGGCCTAATCCGCGGAGGCCGTCTCCGGTAATTTCCTGAAAGGTGATCTTCCGGATAAAACTGTCCAGGTTCACCCCGCTGTACATTTTCGCATATCCTTTCGTGGGCAGCGTATGGTTGGTGCCGGACGCATAGTCGCCCGCGCTTTCCGGCGTGTAGGGGCCGAGAAATACGCTCCCGGCATTGCAGATCCGCTCCGCCAGCGCCGCACAGTCGGCCGTCTGGATAATCAGGTGTTCCGGTGCATACTGATTGGTAAAGGCGACGATTTCGTCCAGGTCTTTCAGGATAATGATCCGGCTGTTGGCCAGCGACTGTCCGGCCAGCGACCGGCGCGGCAGCCGTTCCAGTTGCCGTTCGACTTCGCGCATCGCTTCCTCCGCCAGCCGTTCGGAGGTGGTCAGCAGCATCGACTGGCTGTCGGCGCCGTGTTCCGCCTGCGAGAGGAAATCGGAGGCGATAAAGGCAGGATGCGCCGTTTCATCGGCAATGATCGCTACTTCCGAAGGTCCGGCGGGCATGTCGATTGCCACCTCCGAAAGGCTGACCCACTGCTTGGCCGCCATCACGTACTGGTTTCCGGGGCCGAAAATCTTGTAGACCTTCGGGATGGTCTCGGTGCCGTATGCCATGGCGGCAATGGCCTGGATGCCGCCGGCCTTGAAGATGCGGTCCACTCCGGCCGTCTGTGCGGCAAAAAGTATGGCCGGATGCACTTTCCCTTCACGGTCGGGGGGCGTACAGAGCGCCACCTCGCGGCAGCCTGCGATACGCGCCGGCACGGCCAGCATCAGCACGGTGGAGAACAGGGGCGCCGTGCCGCCGGGGATGTACAGCCCGACTTTTTCGATGGCAACCGCCTTCTGCCAGCAGGTGACGCCGGGAGCGGTTTCCACTTTTTGCGCCGTGAAGCGCTGCGATGCATGGAACGTTTCGATGTGTGCCTGCGCCGTGCGGATGGCCTGTTTCAGGTCCTCCGGCAACAGACGCTCCGCCTCGCGAATCTCTTCCGGCCCTGCCTGCAGCCGTTCTACCCATACGTTGTCAAACTGCTTGCCGTAACGGCGGACGGCGGCATCTCCCGTACGGCGCACCTCCGCCAGCACGGTTTTCACGGTGTCGAACAGCGGCGTCACGTCCAGCGCCGGACGCTGTTGCAGCAAAGACCATGCTGCCGCGGAAGGGTATTTTATCACATTCATCAGCGGATCATTCAAGCGCTCTCTGAAGGGCGCTGCCTGTAATATAGTCAGTTGTTTGTATCATATTCCGAAAAATAAACGGCTCGCTGTTTTGCAGTAAGCCGTTCCGATTTATTTTCCCGTAAGTTCTTTTTTTTTCGTTGTTCTACCAGGGCTCGAACCTGGAATTTCAGGACCAGAATCTGACGTGTTGCCATTACACCATAGAACAAACAATGAATGAATCTATCTTTACTAAAACAATGAATGAATTCTATCTTTCTATCTGTATTCGACCGCAAAGATACATCATTTTTTCTTTTCGCCAACCGTACCGGCGTTTTTTTACTCCGGACTTCCCGAATGGAGGCGCAGGCGCCGCTTTTTTCGCGTCCCGGGGACCCGTATGTTTAAACGATGAACGATGAACGATAAACGATGAACGATTTTAGCCCGTGTGAAGTATAAATTGCTATCTTTGATGCCGTAAATTTTCCTGTTCATGGAAATGGCGGGAAAAGAAATTCATAAAACAGTCGCATTGCTTAAAACAGACCCCGGTTCCGCCTTGCCTGAAAGAGGGAGAAGCGGACGGAGGAAATATACGGGATGGAAGAATATTATGGTATATAAAAAACTGGAAGAAAAAGAGATTGCAGAAGCCGGAAAACTGCTTCTCGAATATGTCGGATGGATGGATCGGGACCTGTCGTTTCAAAACATTGATGAAGAACTGGACAGCTTTCCCAAAATATACAGCGAGCCGGACGGATGTTTTATTGTTGCAGTGGAAGGGGAGGCTGTGGTCGGATGTGTCGGACTGAAAAAACTGGACGGCAGGACTTGTGAAATGAAAAGACTGTATGTCGACGATCGGCATAAGGGAAAAGGCGTCGGAAAGAAACTGGCTGAGAAAATAATCGAAGAGGCACGGGCAATGAATTACGAAAGAATGAGGCTGGATACGCTGTACTCCATGACGGCGGCGCTGGCGATATACCGCAGAAACGGATTTTACGAGATCGAACCATACTACCACAATCCTTACAGCGGAGTAATCTACCTGGAAAAAAAATTACAGGAAGGGCAGGCCGGATAAGCGGGAGAAATCGGAACGCGCCGGTCCGGCCGCTCAAAACATATACATATAACAATTACATGATTTAAAAATGAAAGGGACTACAATGAAAACGATCAAGACTGTTTTTTTCACGCTGCTGTTTGCGGCGTTATTTTCCGGCTGTCCGTCGAACGGGGATACGCGACGGGGATCGGGCCGCGGGGCGAAGGCCGCGCTGGACTATTCGCTGCCGGCGGAAGCATACAAAAGCCGGATGCAGGCGAGCGACCCGGCCGGCTGGCATCCCGTGGCGTTTCGCGCCGTTGCGCCGGTGGGGGGGATTACGCTTTCCGGCGACGGGCTGTTCAGGCCGGTTCTGGAACGGAATATCTCGTACCTGCTCCGCTCCTTTTCCGCCACCCATATACTGCATCCTTTCCTGCTCCGCGCGGGCAAGACCTTCGAGCCGGACAGCGTACCGCAAGAGCCGTTCTGGGATACGGAACTGAGGGGTTCGAGCGCCGGACGTTTCCTGATGGGCGCCGGCAACACGCTTCGATGGATCGACCATGCGGAGCTGAGGGCGCGCCTCGACGAAATCATCGACGGGATTGAGGCCTGCCGCAAACCGGACGGCTACATCCTGCCCTACGAACCCGACCCGGACAGCCTGCGCAGCGAAGAACCCAATTATGCTCGCGCCTGGCTGACCCACGGACTGATCGACGCTGCCATCGCCGGCAATCCGAAAGCCGGCGGCCTGCTGCGCGGACATGCCGACTGGTTCAACACGTGGGACGTGATGCATCCGAGGCTGCTCTACTGGCATAACAACAATCATCAGGGGCACATTGCAAGTACCCGGACATACCTCTCGCCGGTCGGCCAACCGGAAGATTTGCAGACGGCCGAAAAATATTATGTATGCGACTGGTGGATCGACGAACTGGCGGCCGGACGCGAGGAAGCAATATGGCAATATCCCCTCCAAAATCCGCACTGTTACCTGATCGCCAGTTTTGAAGCCTACCTGGATCACTACATCGCGACCGGCGACGAGTCTTTTCTGGAGGCCATGCTTGGCGCCTGGAAACTGATCCGTGAAAGCTGGGAACATGTGGGCGGAAGCATTGCCGTCTGCGAAAACCAGTGGGACCTCGAAAACGGCAGGCGCGTGCTGAAACACTGGGACAAGACCCACGAATGCAGTCATCCCCCCCGCTCCTGCTACCTGACCGGCTACGGGCATACGGGCGAGACCTGCGGCACCGTCTTCTGGGTGAAATTCAACCAGCGGCTTCACCAGCTCTATCCCGACGAAGAAAAATACATGGCGGAAATCGAAAAGTCGATTTATAATATCTCGCTGGCAAACCAGCAGGACAACGGCACCATCCGTTACCACACCATCATGCAGGGGAAAAAAGAAAAGCTCAAAGCCTCCAACTCCTGTTGCGAAGGACAGGGCACGCGACTGCTCGGTTCGCTGCCGGAATACATCTATTCGATTGCCTCCGACGGGTTATACGTAAATCTCTACGAACCGTCTTCCATCCGCTGGGAAAGCGGCGGACAGTCCGTCGGCCTGACACAGGAAAGCCGCTTCCCCTTCCGCCCGGAAGTGGCGCTGACCCTGTCCGCGCCGGCGCCGGTAAAGATGAAGCTGAGGATACGCATCCCCTCCTGGGCGGCGCAAAACGTGTCGATAACCGTAAACGGCAAGCCGTTCGCAACCGGCAAGCCCGGCAGCTACGCCCAACTCTCGCGCCGCTGGCAGGAGGGCGACCGGATCGCCTTTACGCTGCCGGCAGACCTGCGCATCTCCCCGTATGAGGGGCTGGATACCGTTCCGGGCTACAAGCGTTATGCGGTAGAATACGGCCCCCTGCTCCTGGCCGCCACCGGCGAAGGCGAAATCCCGCACATCCTCGCCTCCACCGGCCTCGAAAACAAACTGATCCCCGACCCTGCCCGTCCGCTGCACTTTTCGATTGCGGACGACGGGTCGCATACATTCGTCCCCTACTGGCTGCTCTCGGACGAACCGTTTACCGTATATCCGCTCATAAAAGAAAACCCGTAGCCCTTCCCCGGGAACAGTGGTGTGCCAAAAGCACGCAGATGACGCAGATTGAATGGATTTCCGCAGATTTTATCCGTTCAACTGCGTCTTTTTTTCACGTTCCTGTTTTCCCGTATCTGCGAAAATCTCCAACATCTGCGTCATCTGCGTGCTTTTGACACTTCACCGTCGTGTCCGGAAGAGGGCCTGCCGGTAAAAAACGGCCGGTCCCAGCCGGGACGGGCCCCTGCTCGGCGTAGCGGGACGCTGCGCCGAGCAGGGCAGGAAACCCGAAGCCGTGCCCGGTTTGGCGATTGCTTCGTGCCTCGCAATGACGGGGCACGGCGCGCTGTCCTGCAAGGACGACGGAATGTGGCTTTCGAAATGTTTCATGGAAAAGAAAATCGTCCGGGTAGCAAGCTATCCGGACGATTGAAATAATTAACGAAACAAGTTTATTGAGAAACCTTATCGTTCAGCGTCGAGTGTAGACGCGCAGGCCCCGCTCGGCGTAGCGGGACGCTACGCCGAGCAGGGGATGTGCACCGTCATTGCGACTGCGAGGAACGAAGCAGGAAGCAATCGCCGAAGCAGGAAACCCGAAGCCGTGCCCGGTTTGGCGATTGCTTCGTGCCTCGCAATGACGGGGCACGGCGCGCTGTCCTGCAAGGACGACGGAATATGGCTTTCGAAATGGTTCATGGAAAAGAAAATCGTCCGGGTAGCAAGCTATCCGGACGATTGAAATAATTAACGAAACAAGTTTATTGAGAAACCCTATCGTCCAGCGCAGGGTCGTCGCGTGCGGCGACCCCGCTCGGCGTAGCGTCCCGCTACGTCGTGTTAAAAGCAAGGCTCCCGCCGTGCGCCGATCTCGCGTATAAATATGTTGTTCGGATT